>CAVKLO010000245.1:0-3280 GCA_963656985.1 Bulleidia sp.
TATATGAGTGTATGGTCAAGCGTGATATCGTCGAGGGAATCCGATGTGAGAAAAACCGAGGGGTGAAGCAGAAAGTCTTATGACTCAGAGCGATGGCTGTCTATAGAAGCCCCCCTAAAGACATCTGTAGTGGCTGCACACTCTCTCAACCTTGCCGAAACGCACTCGCCTGTAGGCCCGCACTTTGACAAGCTTGATAATCTCCACTTCAATGGCGACTATCACAAGAAGTTGGCTTGTTCTCATTTGATATACATTTGAATTTGGGAAAGATGAGAGAACAACCGCCCTTGTTGTAGTACCCCCTCGGTAAGAGGTAATATAAAAAAACAAGCATCCCTTTTAGGGAAAAGATGCTTGCTTTTACTTGTTCTTCCAAAAATGTATACCGATGCAAATGTAAGGACTTTTTCGGATTATCAAAATCAATTATTGAAATTTATCGTCCCTCCTTTTGCTTCTGTTCTTGTCGTCATCCCCGGCTCTGCTTTTCCCGTCATCGCCGGCCCCGACCGGCGATCCCTTCGAAACACGGGATGCCCGAGCAAGTCGGGCATAACGGGACGCAAGTCGGGCATTGACGATGGGAGTAGGGGGTGCATCGAGATGTGCAAAATAGGGGCAAAACGTACATCTCGATGTATTTTTATCATCGAGATGTACATTTAAAACGTTATCCGCACATCTCGATGCACTTCACGGCCCTCCTATCCCTCCTATCCCTCCTATCCCTCCTCCCCTCCTTCCATTCCGCTTCCCGTCCGCCATCCACGGAATCTGGACAACTTATGCACTAAAGTGTATAAATATACAGAAATCACACAAAAACACAAGTAATATTTGCATAATATGAATTTTTATACATACCTTTGCCGTCGGTATATGAGTAAGGTCGAAAAGCCATATATTAAGCAAATCGACCGGACAGAAAACAGGACGGACGAACCGGACGAACAGAACGGACAAAAACAGGACGGACGAACAGAACGAACAGAACGGACAGAAAACAGGACGGACGAACAGAACGATCAGAACGATCAGAACGAACAGAACGAACAGAACGAACAGAACGAACAGACAGAATACATCGTAATGGACATTGAAGTGATGGTGGCGGAGCCGGGCCACGTGAAATATGCTGACGACATAGTGAATGAAATCTACATTTCCTCGCTGGAGCGGAAGACCGGCATCGCGAACAGGACACCAGAGTACATAAAAGAAAAGATATTGGCCGGAAAGGCCGTGATAGCATTGGCCGGAGACGGCCGCTTCGCAGGCTTCTCGTACATCGAGTCGTGGGGAGGAAAGAGTTTCGTCGCGAACTCCGGGCTTATCGTCGCGCACGCATTCCGCGGGCTCGGAGTCGCGAAACGCATTAAGGAACAGACGTTTCGCCTCTCGCGGGGGCTGTTTCCGCAGGCGAAGATCTTCTCGATTACGACCGGGGCCGCGGTGATGAAGATGAACTACGAGTTCGGCTTCCGTCCGGTGCCTTATTCGGAGCTCACGGACGACCCGGAGTTCTGGAAGGGCTGCGAGGGCTGCCGGCACTTCGAGATTCTGAAAAGTCACGACTACAAGATGTGCATCTGCACGGGGCTGCTCTACGACCCGGACGAGCATCTGGAAATCCATCACCCGGACGAGGACGCGGCGCGAGAGTAGCGGAACGGCGGAACGGCGGAACGGGAACAAGTGGAAAGAGTGAGTGCGGCGGCGGAAGGTGGCGTAAGACAGTGCAGCCCCGGCGAGACGGCGAAAGGATGAAACGCTGAGGAGAATGGCGGAGGACGCGCCGCCGGAAGGCTGAGGAGGACAGAGACGCCGCCGGAAGGCTGAGAGCAGAGGCGGCGGCGAAAAACGAAAAATAAAAAACGAACTTGATATGAGCAAAAAGAAAGTAGTGGTCGCGTTCAGCGGCGGTCTGGATACCTCATACACGGTGATGTATCTGGCGAAAGAGAAAGGTTATGAGGTCTATGCGGCCTGCGCGGACACGGGCGGATTCAGCCCCGAGCAGCTGAAACGGAACGAGGAGAACGCGTACCGGCTCGGAGCTGCCGGCTACGTGACCCTCGATGTCACGAAGGAATATTACGCCAAGAGCCTGAAATATATGGTCTTCGGCAATGTCCTGCGTAACGGGACCTACCCCGTCAGCGTCTCCTCCGAGCGCATCTTCCAGGGCATCGCCATCGCCCGCTACGCGAAGAGCATCGGGGCGCAGGCCATCGCGCACGGCTCGACCGGAGCGGGCAACGACCAGGTCCGCTTCGATATGACCTTCCTCGTGATGTGCCCGGAGATGGAAATCATCACCCTCACCCGCGACGGCAACCTCTCCCGCAAAGAAGAGGTCGATTACCTGAACGCGCACGGCTTCCGCGCCGACTTCACCAAGCTGAAGTATTCGTACAATGTCGGTCTCTGGGGCACTTCCATCTGCGGCGGCGAGATTCTCGATTCTGCGCGGGGCCTCCCCGAGAGCGCCTACCTCAAGCAGGTCTCCAGGAGCGGCAGCGAGATCCTCAGCCTCGGATTCGAAAAGGGCGAGCTCTGCAGCGTGAACGGCAAGGCCTACGAAGATAAGGTCGAGGCGATAAAGGCGGTCGAGGAGATCGGAGCGGCCTACGGCATCGGCCGCGATATGCACGTGGGCGACACCATCATCGGCATCAAGGGGCGCGTCGGTTTCGAGGCGGCCGCTCCGATGCTCATCATCGGCGCACACCGCTTCCTCGAAAAATACACCCTCAGCAAATGGCAGCAGTATTGGAAGGACCAGGTCGCGAACTGGTACGGGATGTTTCTCCACGAAAGCCAATACCTTGAGCCGGTTATGCGCGACATCGAGGCTATGCTCGAAAGCAGCCAGCGGCACGTCAGCGGCACCGTCACGCTCGAACTCCGCCCGTACAGCTTCTCCACCGTCGGCGTGGACTCCCCGAACGACCTCGTGAAATCGAAGCTCGGCGAATACGGCGAGACGCAGAAAGGCTGGTCCTCCGAGGACGCGAAAGGCTTCATAAAAGTGCTCTCCACCCCGCTGCGCGTGTACTACGCCGGCCATCCCGAGGAGGAAAACCTTTAGCCGACGCTGTCGCGTCCAATCTTTCACCGACCTCGCACGGAGCAGACGCTGACGCGTCCAATCCTGCATCTCCCCTCGCACGGAGGACGTCCTAAAACACACACACACGAAATGAATAAGATAAAAGCGGGAATAATAGGCGGCGCGGGCTATACGGCCGGCGAACTCATCAGGATACTGGTGAAC
>CAVKLO010000246.1:0-3271 GCA_963656985.1 Bulleidia sp.
GTTCAGACCGAGCACCGATACCGGGGTCGAAGGACCCGCCTCCTGCACCTTCTGCCCGCGCTCGTTGAACATCGATTTCACCTTGCCGTAGAAACTGCCGCTGAGCATCACGTCGCCCACCCGGAGCGTTCCGTTCTGCACGAGGATGGTGGCCAGATAGCCCCGGCCCTTGTCGAGCGAGGACTCGATCACAGCTCCCTGCGCCATACGCTTCGGGTTCGCCTTGAGTTCGAGAAGGTCGGTTTCGAGCAGAACCTTCTCGAGCAGCTTGTCCACATTCAGGCCCTTCTTCGCGGAGATCTCCTGACACTGGTATTTACCTCCCCAGTCCTCCACGAGAATGTTCATTTCCGACAGCTGGCGGCGGATGGTGTCAGGGTTAGCGCCCGGCTTGTCTATCTTGTTTATGGCGAATACCATAGGAACGCCGGCGGCCTGCGCGTGATTTATAGCCTCCACGGTCTGCGGCATCACGGCGTCGTCGGCCGCGATGATGATGATCGCAAGGTCTGTCATCTGCGCTCCTCGGGCACGCATAGCGGTGAACGCCTCGTGTCCCGGGGTGTCCAGGAAGGTGATGTGCCGCCCGTCATCGAGGGTGACGCTGTACGCGCCGATGTGCTGGGTGATGCCTCCGGCCTCACCGGCGATGACATTCGACTTTCTGATGTAGTCGAGCAGCGAAGTCTTGCCGTGGTCCACGTGACCCATCACGGTGATGACCGGAGGACGCGGAACGAGATCCTCCTCGGAATCCGGAGCGTCGCCGTTAATCTCTTCGGTAAGCTCGGCCGTCACGAATTCCACCTTGTAGCCGAACTCCTCGGCCACGAGCACGAGGGTCTCGGCATCGAGCCTCTGGTTTATGGATACCATCAGACCCAGGCTCATACAGGCCCCGATGACCTTGACCACAGGAGTGTTCATCAGGGTGGCCAGGTCGTTCACGGTCACGAACTCGGTGAGCTTGAGCACCTTCTTCTCCTCGGCCTCGTGCTCCATCTCCTGGATGGTGCGCTGGGCGGCGAGTTCACGCTTCTCCTTGCGGTACTTGGCTCCGAAATTATTCTTCTTGTTATCGTTCATCCGGGCGTAGGTCTCCTTGACCTGCTTCTGGATCTCCTTCTGCATCTCCTCCTGCTCGGCCTCGGTCATAGCCGGCTTGAAACGGTCGCCGCCGTTCTTCTTGCCCCGGTTTCTGTCCTTACGGCCGCCGCCCTGGCCCTGATTCTGCTGGGCGCCTCCGTTCTTGGCGGCGCCGTCCCGGTTCTTCTTCGGACTCTGGTCCACGGTGACCTTGTTCACATCCACTTTCTGGGTGCCCTTGTTTATGCGCTCGCGCTTTTTAGGCTTCTTGGCGAACTGGCTGAGATCGATTTTTCCCACGACCTTGAAACCCGGAACCTCGGAGGCGGCTGGGGCCGGAGCGGACTGGGACGCGGCCTCCGGCTGCGGAGCCGGCTGCTGCGCAGCTTCAGACGGAGCTGCTTCGGAGGTCTTCTCCTCCTGCGGCGTAGCGGAAACGGTTTCAGGCTGCGGAGCGGAAGGAGAGGCTGCCGCAGGGGTTTCGACGGCTGCTGTTTTCTCCTCTGTCTGCACGGGCTCCGGCTCTGAAGGGACCGGCGTTTCGCCGGCAGGGGTAACATTGGCCGGAACGGCCTCGGAAACTTTCTCCGCTTTCTCGGGTTTTTTTTCCCGCTGCACCGGGGCAGGCTCAGGCTGTTCAGGCTCCTTCACGGGTTCCGCTTCCTTCACAGGCTCGGCTTTCTCTTCCGCCCGAGGCTGAGACGGCTCGGCCGGCTTCACTTTTATGCCGGTGAGGGTGTTCGTGCGGATGATGGTCTCGGGCTCCGGTTCCTCATCGTCAGATTCGGACCTGTCCTGGCGCTTCCTGCCCGCCTTTTCGAGAATGTCGGCGAGCTTGATGTCCTCCTTCTCGGCCGCCTCGCGCATAGCGCGGTCCTTCGCGAACTGGCGGTCCAGCGCCGGAAGATATTCGTCAGAGACCTTGGCGTTAGGATTGCCCTCCTCGACTTCGGCGCCCTGCTTCTTCAGGAAATCCACCAGGATGTCGAGTCCTATGTTATATTTTTTTATCAGTTTATTAATTCTGATTTCTGCCATATCAACCCCTTTTATAATGATTAATCTTCGAATTCTGCCGCGAGTATCTTGAATATCTCCGCGACGGTCTCGTCCTCGAGGTCAGCCCTCTTGGCGATATCCTCCTGAGAGAGGGCAAGCACGCTGCGGGCGGTGTCGCAGCCGATGGACTTGAGGCGGTCGATGACCCACTGGTCGATCTCGTTCGCGAACTCGTCGAGAGCCACATCGTCCTCCTCGGACTCGATTTCGTCCTTCGGAATCTCCCTCCAGACCTCGATCTGGCGGTCGACGAGCATACCCGCGAGCTGGATATTGCATCCGCCGCGGCCTACACCCTTCTTCACCTCCTCAGGCTGCATATACACTTTCACCTTGTCCTCAGGGGAGCTGCCCATATCGATGGAGGAGACTCTCGCCGGATTCAGCGCGCGCTGGATCATAAGCTGAGGATTGCTTGTCCACTGGAGCACGTCTATGTTCTCGTTCCGGAGCTCGCGGACGATGCCCATAATGCGGCTTCCCTTCACGCCGATGCAGGCACCGATAGGATCTATCCTCTCGTCGTAGGACTCCACGGCCACCTTGGCCCTCTCGCCCGGGATGCGGACCACCTTCTTCACGGTGATCAGACCGTCCAGGATTTCCGGAACCTCCTGCTCGAAGAGCCTTTCGAGGAACTCGTTCGAAGTGCGGGAAAGCACGATGTATGGAGTGGTGTTGTTACGCATCTCCACTTTCTTTATGATGGCGCGGACGGTATCGTTCTTCTTGAAGCGCTCGCCCGGAATCTGCTCGTCCTTCGGGATGTGCAGCTCGTTGCCGTCCTCGTCGAGAATGAGCACTTCCTTCGACCAGGTCTGATAGATCTCACCCGTGAAGAGCTCGCCCACCTTGTCCGAGTATTTCTTGAACAGGTTCGCCTTCTCGATGTCCATAATGCGTCCCTGGAGGTTCTGACGGATGTTCAGAATGCCGCGACGGCCGAAAGCCGACAGAGGCAGCTTCTTAACGTAGGTGTCGCCTATCTCGTAGTCGTCCTCGCCGCTGTCCTCCTTCACCTGCTCGATGGTCATCTCCGCATTCGGATTCTCGACCGTCTCGACGATCTCGAAATTCTGGTAGATTTCGCAGGTACCCTTGTCCACGTTCACGATGACGTCGAAAT
>CAVKLO010000247.1:0-3261 GCA_963656985.1 Bulleidia sp.
CATCTGCCGGTATATTTGGTCTTGCAGGCCCCGGTGGCGTACCCGGGGGACATCGCTGCCCCGCGTCGTGAGCTCTTGCCTCGCGTTTTCACCCTTGGCCCCGAGGGGCCGGTTCTTTTCTGTTACGCCCTACATAAAGTTACCTCCACCTGTGCTTTCCACAGCGGGGTGCCCTTCCCTGTCCGGACTTTCCTCAGCCTCTCGGCCGCGGCAGATCGTCCGACCCGTAATTTTTTCCGCTCCTGTCCTTTCCGCCGCGGAAGACGGCGCTCTTCCGCAGTCCCGTGCAGAAGACTGACTCCTGATATAGCCCCTCTGCACCTCACCCTTAAGAAGGCCGGCCGAAAGGCCAGCCTTCTCTTCGTACCCCCTAGGCGAATCGAACGCCTATCTTGGGAACCGGAATCCCGAATTCTATCCGTTAAACTAAGGGGGCTTCGGATTGCAAATGTACAAAAAAAACGGGAACCGTCTTCATTTTGTCATAAGATTTGCATATTTTTGTACGATTATTAACGGATAACCACGATATGGCAAAAGCATATATCTTTCCCGGCCAGGGCGCACAGTTCCCGGGTATGGGCAAGGCCCTGTACGAGAGCGGCGGAAAGGCTGAGGAATTATTCGAAAGGGCCAATGACATTCTCGGCTTCAGAATCACAGACATAATGTTCGAAGGCAGCGCGGAGCAGCTCAGGGAAACCCGGGTCACCCAGCCCGCCATCTTCCTGCATTCCGTCATCCTGGCGGCCTGTGAGGAGGACTTCAGACCGGATATGGTCGCGGGACACTCGCTCGGGGAATTTTCCGCATTGGCCGCCGCAGGCGCGGTGGACTTCGATGACGCTCTGCGTCTGGTGAGCGTGCGCGCCTCAGCGATGCAGAAGTGCTGCGAGGCGGTGCCGGGCGGAATGGCCGCGATTATCGGACTGCCGGACGAGGAGGTCGAAAGGGTCTGCGCGGGCGTGGACGGCATCGTGACGGCCGCGAATTTCAACTGTCCGGGACAGGTCGTGATTTCCGGAGAAAACAGCGCGGTCGAGGCGGCCTGCGCGGGGGCGAAGGCTGCGGGGGCGAGACGTGCGCTCCCTCTCGCGGTGGGCGGAGCCTTCCACTCCCCTCTTATGGAGCCGGCGCGGGTGGAACTGGGCGAGGCGATAGCGGCTACCTCCTTTAGGGAGCCTGTCTGCCCTATATATCAGAATGTGAACGCGGCGGCGGAAAGGGACCCTGAGCGCATCAAGGCTAATCTGCTCGCGCAGCTCACTTCGCCGGTCCGCTGGACCCAGAGCGTCCGGGCTATGCTTGAGGACGGGGCCGACACCTTCATAGAGTCCGGACCGGGCAGCGTGCTCCAGGGACTCGTGAAGCGCATCGCGCCGGAAGGCGTGACTCTGGAAGGCCGCCAATGATTTCCCGGCGATGACGGGAAAACAAGTTTTCAGGAATCACCGCAATATATCGACACTTACAAAGAATCAAATAGCATTACTATGGCAAAAGAAAAGAAATTCATCACCTGTGACGGTAATTACGCCGCGTCGAACATCGCATATCTATTCAGCGAGCACGCGGCGATCTACCCTATCACGCCGTCTTCCACGATGGCAGAGAACATTGATGAGTGGGCTGCTCACGGAAAGAAGAACCTCTGGGGCGAAACCGTGAAGGTTACCGAGATGCAGAGCGAGGCCGGAGCTTCGGGAGCCGTACACGGCTCGCTGCAGGCCGGGGCCCTCACCACCACTTACACTGCTTCCCAGGGACTTCTCCTTATGATACCGAATATGTACAAGATAGCGGGAGAGATGCTTCCCGCGGTCTTCCACGTTTCGGCCCGCGCGCTCGCGTCACACGCACTTTCCATCTTCGGCGACCATCAGGACGTGATGGCCTGCCGTCAGACCGGCTTCGCTATGCTGGCCTCGGGTTCCGTACAGGAGGCCCAGGATCTGGCCGCAGTGGCACATCTCGCAGCCATCAAGTCTTCGATTCCGTTCCTGCACTTCTTCGACGGATTCAGGACTTCGCACGAAATCCAGAAAATCGAAATGCTCGATGAGGACGCCCTCAGGGAGATGGTAAGCACCAAGGCCCTCGAGAACTTCCGCCGCCGCGCACTGAATCCGGACTCCCCTGTCACCAGAGGCACCGCCCAGAACGGCGATGTGTATTTCCAGGCCGTGGAGTCCCGCAATCAGGTCTATGATGCCGTCCCGGACATCGTGGCCCGCTATATGGGCGAAATCAGCGAGCTGACCGGCCGCCAGTACAGACCGTTCGAATACTATGGCGCGAAGGATGCGGAGAACATCATCGTGGCTATGGGTTCCGTAACCGAGACCATCAGGGAGACCATCGACTACCTCGCGGCGAAGGGCCGCAAGCTGGGACTTGTCACCGTACACCTCTACAGGCCTTTCTCGGAGAAATATTTCCTCAAGGTGCTGCCTAAGAGCGTGAAGAGAATCGCCGTTCTCGACCGCACCAAGGAGCCGGGAGCCCTCGGAGAGCCTCTGTACCAGGACATAAAGACCATTTTCCAGAACAAGGAGAACACTCCTCTCATCGTGGGCGGCCGCTACGGTCTCTCCTCGAAGGACACCTCCCCGGCGCAGATCGTCGCAGTCTTCGACAATCTCGCTCTCAAGGAGCCTAAGAACAGCTTCACCATCGGCATCGTGGACGATGTCACCTTCAGGAGCCTTCCTGTAAAGGAGGAAATCTCCATCGTGAAGGCCGGCACCACCGAGTGCAAGTTCTACGGACTCGGCTCCGACGGTACCGTAGGCGCGAACAAGAACACCATCAAGATCATCGGTTCCCACACGGACAAGTACTGCCAGGCCTATTTCGACTACGACTCGAAGAAGTCAGGCGGCTACACCTGCTCGCACCTGCGTTTCGGCGACAAGCCTATCAAGGCCCCTTATCTTGTGTCCACTCCTGACTTCGTGGCCTGCCACGTGCCTTCCTACCTCACCAAGTATGACGTGCTCAAGGGCATCAAGGACGGCGGCACCCTGCTGCTGAACAGCCTCTGGAACGTGGAGGAGACCCTCAAGAGGATTCCTGACAATGTGAAGGCCACCATCGGCCGCAAGCATATCAAGCTCTATATCATCGACGCCACCAAGATCGCCGCTGAAATCGGACTCGGCAACAGGACAAACACCATTCTCCAGTCCGCATTCTTCAAGATCACCGGCATCATCCCTTACGAGGACGCCGTCAAGTACATGAAGGACGCCATCGTCAAGA
>CAVKLO010000248.1:0-3203 GCA_963656985.1 Bulleidia sp.
GAAATGACACTCGACCTTCCGATGAATGATTGACACTTTAGAAAAAGCGACAATTAACAGATTTACATCTCTTTCCGCCACACCATCTTGTTCACCACGCCGACGTAGGACTGGATGATGCGGACTACCTTTGTGGAGACGTTTTCGTCAACATAATCCGGGACTGGGAGGCCGGGGAAACCGTCGCGGATTAGGGCGACGGCGGTGTCTACGGACTGGAGGAGACCGATGGTGTCTATGCCGGAGAGGACGAAGCAGCCTTTGTCGAGGGCTTCGGGGCGTTCGGTGCTGGTGCGGATGCAGACGGCGGGGAACGGATGGCCTACGGAGGTGAAGAATGAGGATTCTTCAGGAAGTGTGCCAGAGTCACTAACTACAGCGAAGGCGTTCATCTGAAGGCAGTTGTAGTCGTGAAAGCCAAGGGGTTCGTGCTGGATGACCCTTCTGTCCAGCTGGAAGCCTGAGGATGCCAGACGGTTACGGCTGCGCGGATGGCAGCTGTAGAGGATAGGCATATCGTATTTCTCGGCCATCTTGTTGATGGCGGTGAAAAGGCTGAGGAAGTTCTTCTCTGTGTCGATGTTTTCCTCGCGGTGGGCACTCAACAAAATGTACTTTCCTTTCTCGAGTCCTAGCCTTTTATGAATATCGGAGGCCTCGATTTCGGCGAGGTTGTTATGCAGAACTTCGGCCATCGGAGAGCCTGTGACGTAAGTCCTCTCTTTCGGGAGGCCGCAGTCAGCAAGATACCTGCGTGCGTGCTCGGAATATGCCATATTCACATCGCTGATGATGTCCACGATGCGGCGGTTGGTCTCCTCCGGGAGACACTCGTCCTTGCAGCGGTTGCCGGCTTCCATATGGAAGATGGGGATATGCAGGCGCTTGGCTCCGATGACGCTTAGGCAGGAGTTGGTGTCGCCGAGCACGAGGACTGCATCGGGCTTAATCTCCACCATCAGCTGATAGCTCTTGGCGATGATGTTGCCCATCGTTTCACCCAGGTCTTTGCCGACGGCTTCCATATAGATATCCGGGTCGGCAAGTTTCAAATCACGGAAGAAGATGCCATTCAGATTATAATCATAGTTCTGACCGGTATGTGCCAGCAGGCAGTCGAAATACTTGCGGCACTGGTTTATCACTGCTGCGAGGCGGATGGTCTCGGGACGGGTGCCGACTATGATGAGGAGTTTCAGCTTTCCGTTATTCTTGAATTGCGCCATATCTATGGGTTTAAGATTCCCGGTCAAGCCGGGAATGACGTTATTGTTCCACTTTATCGAAGTAAGTGTCCGGACTGCCGGGAATGACGTTATTGTTCCACTTTATCGAAGTAAGTGTCCGGGCAGTCCGGGTCGAAGATTTCATTACAGTACATAACCGTCACGAGGTCTTCGGTGTCGGAGAGGTTGATGATGTTATGGGTGTAGCCCGGGAGCATAAAGACGGACTGAATCCGCTCACCGGAAACTTCGTAGTTCAGCACTTCGTCAGTACCTTCTTTGCGCAGCTGGATGAGGCCGTGTCCGCTGACCACGATAAACTGCTCCCATTTGCTGTTGTGCCAGTGTTCTCCCTTAGTGATACCCGGCTTGGAGATGTTTATCGAAACCTGTCCGCAATTAAGGGTGTGAACCAACTCGGTAAATGAGCCTCTGGCATCCACATTCATCTTCAGGTCGAAGATGGCTTTTTCCTTCGGGAGATAGCTCAGATAGGTGCTGAAGAGTCTCTTTGCGAAGCTGTCCGCAGGCATCTCCGGAATCATCAATGTCTTCGGCATATCGTGGAACTGATGCAGAAGGTCCACTATCTCGCCAAGGGTCGCCTTGTGCGTTACCGGGCAATAGCAATAGCGGCCAGGGGATTGCCGGTCGCGGCCGGCAATGACGGAGGCGTCATACCCGGCTTGACCGGGTATCTCGCTCGGAATGACCTCCAGCCCATCGAACTCGCAGCGGTGTTCTCTTCCGGCGAGGGCGAGAATCATCTCATCGACGAGGTCATCGATGTAGAGGAGTTCCAGTTCTACGGAGGGGTCGTTGACCTGAATCGGCAGACCGTTCGCGATGTTGTTGCAGAAGGTGGCGACGGCGGAGTTGTAGTTCGGTCGGCACCACTTTCCGTAAAGGTTCGGGAAGCGGTAGACAAGCACCCGCGCGCCGGTCACGGCGGAATATTCAAGAAAAAGATTCTCGCCGGCTTTCTTGCTGCGGCCATATTCGCTGTTGCCGAAGCGGCCTGTAAGACTGGCCTGCTGGGAAGATGAGAGCATCACCGTGCAGGTGTTGCCGTGCCTTTTCAGAGTGTCAAGGAGAGTGGAAGCGAAGCCGAAGTTGCCTTTCATAAATTCTTCCGCGTCCTTCGGACGGTTCACGCCGGCAAGGTTGAATACGAAATCGCACTCGGCGCACCACGCTTCGAGCTGCTCCGGGGTGGAATCGAGGTCATATTCATACACCTCGTCGATGGAAGGTTTTTCCTCTGTCCCCAGCCCTGCGGGCGAGAACGGATACTGGCGGGCCTTGCCGTCTCTTATGTTTCGGAGCTGGGCGCAGAGGTTCTTTCCGACGAAACCTTTCGCTCCTGTCACCAGAATTTTCATAGCTATTCGGAACGATAATCACGGGCTTTGGCACGCGGCTGAAGCCCGAGGTCTTCACGGATGAAATTGAGTTTGAGAAGGAGTTTCTTCATTCCTTCCACATCCAGACGTGCAGTGTTATGTGAGTGATACTCTTCCACCAGCTCGACGGTGTGGTCTCCGTCTGTGAAGAACTTGTCGTAATTCAGGTCACGATTGTCACAAGGTATGCGGTAGTAGCCGCCCATATCGATGGCCTTGGCCATCTCTTCACGGGTGACGAGGGTCTCGTAGAGTTTCTCGCCGTGGCGGGTGCCAATGACTTTGACTTCCGTCTCGCCGTATTTCGGGTCAATCTTGGCGTATGTCTGCTTGAGGGCTTCGGCAAGGGTGTCGAGAGTCGCGGCAGGAGCTTTCTGGACGAAGAGGTCACCGTTCTCGCCGTGTGTAAAGGCATAGACGACGAGGTCGACTGCGTCGTCCAATGTCATCATAAAGCGGGTCATATGAGGGTCTGTAATGGTGATGGGCTTGCCTTCCATCATCTGCTCTACCCAAAGAGGAATCACGGAGCCTCGGCTGGCCATCACGTTGCCGTAGCGGGTGCAGCAGATGG
>CAVKLO010000249.1:0-2564 GCA_963656985.1 Bulleidia sp.
GGCTGTGAATGCATACAGGACTTATTGGGAAGGCAAATTCAATCAGCTTCACGAGAACGAGGAGGAGCTGAACCGCCAGTTCATCGAAATCTACGGTCTGCAGGACGAGCTGACCCCGTATGTGCCGTTCGATGAAGTGACCATCCTGCAGGCGGGAGAGATCACCCACGTGAAAGACCCTGGAGAATACGGCGGAGGCCACTATGTATGGAATTACGACAATCTGATGAAGCAGCTGCTCAGCTACGCCGTAGGCTGCCGTATGGGACGCTACCGTCTGGACCGCGAAGGACTCGCCATCGCGCATCCCGACCCTTCGCCGCAAGAGACTGCGCCATATAGCTTCACCGACTCCTGCGGAGCGGAGCACAGCTTCGAGATAGACGAAGACGGACTCATCCCTCTGCTCCCGCTTGACTGCGGCTTCGCGGACAATGCGCTCCTGTCCGTCCGCCAGTTCATCCGCGACGTGTTCGGGGAGGAGAACTACGCCGGCAACCTCAATCATATCGACACCTGCCTCGGCAAGCCCCTTGAGGAATACCTTTTCAAGGACTTCTGGGCCGACCACAGGAAGATGTACCAGAACCGCCCCATATATTGGCTGTTCAGTTCGAGGAAAGGCGCTTTCAAGGTGCTCGCCTACTGCCACCGTATGACGCGCCACACGGCGGAGCTTGTGCGGCAGAGATACCTTCTTCCGTATATCGACCGCCTGAAAGGCCGTGCGGACGAGATTCAGGCCAAGGGCGCGGAGGCCTCAGCTGCGGAGCGCCGCCAGCTGAAATCGCTGCTGTCGGGCATCGCCGAGTGCGAGGAGTACCACACGAGGCTCCACGCCGTGGCTGAACGGCAGATCGCCTTCGACCTCGATGACGGCGTGGTTCATAATTACGCCCTCTTCGAGGACGTGCTCGCTAAACTCAAATAGTTATGGTTCAGGACAGAATATACAGATACTTCGAGCGGAACCCGCATCTGGGCGTCCTCTTCATCTTCGATCATATGGGCCTACAGCTCTCGGAGTACAAGGGAATGGAATGGAGGGAGGGCTACCGCTTCTTCGCCTTCGACGGCGCGTGGTTCAATCTCAAATACAGGCTCTGCCACGACTGGAAGGACGAGAAGGTGGTTCTCTATTTCCATCAGGCGGAACCCTCTGACGAGCAGTCCCGGCTGGATTTCCCGCTGCTCGGGGAGATGTGCGCGGGTGAGGTCTTCCGCAGCGAGGGCAACGAGGCCTATATGCAGCAGCACCGCATTGACGGCAAATACGCCGACTTCGTCGCGGCCAACATCGAAGACCTACAGGCGTCGAAGGTGGAGAAGATGCTCCAGCCTCTCTTCGAGGACGGCTCGTTCAGCCCCGACGCAGCCGTCAGAGCCATACTCTGCAACTGCCTCGGCGGCTCGGCTCTCAAGGAGTGGAACGAAATCATCGCGAACCTCATCATCCTCGATGCCGGCGACGATGAGGACCGGATAACAAGGACATTCAGCCGGATCAGCCACAATAAGAGTGTTCTGGGCTGCCTTAACGACATACTCGAGCGTCTCAGCGGGCAGGTCGCGACATTCAGGTCCCGCCCGTACCTCAAGGACATCGTCCTGAGCATCAAGTACAACCAGATTGTCCGCAACATCAGCAGGGTCCAGTCCGACCCGTACAAGGCCTACCGCACCGACAACAGCGCCAAGCTGGAGCGTATGGAGCGCCTGATGACCTTCGTCCGCAACAGCGACAAGCTCCGGGGGCCTTTCACGGAGGCGTTCACCCGTCTGGGCGCCGACATACGCGAGGACCGCATCATCGACTGCTACGGGGCGAACGCCGGCTACTGGTACCTTCCGGAGAGTATGTGCCGGCACATTATCGATTCCAATGTGAAGGATTCCCTCCGCACCGCCCCTTCCGAGGTCATAAGCCGGATGGACCGCATCCTCGTGAGCAACCCCGGGAACGAAGCCATCGGGAACATCGTCGCGTTCATCACATTCGCCGCACAGTACTATTCTCTCGCCGACAAGCTCCAGAAGCAGCTCGTCCTGAACACCCCGGCCGATTACATCCGTTCATATACGGAGAGCGGCTATAGCCTCGACTCCTTCTACCGGCTGGCCCTCGAGAGTTACTTCAACATAGACTCGGACTGCGTCTCGGATGCAGTCCACAATGCGAAGCTTCTTCTCGACAGGGACTACGCCGAGTTCACGAACAGGCTCAATCTTCAGTGGATCCGCTGTCTGGACACCTGCGGGACCCCGCTCGGAAGCCTTCCGGGATTCAGCCGTCAGGAGAACTTCTACGAGGACAACATCGCCCCGTCCGCCAGCAAGCAGGCGATAATCGTGGTCGATGCTCTGCGCTACGAAGTGGCGAAGGAGCTGGTGGACATCATCTACAGGAAGCAGCACGAACCCGATCTCGGCTTCGCCCTGGCGATGCTCCCCACCGAGACGATGTACTGCAAGCCTTCGCTCCTCCCGCATCATTCGCTCACTCTGTCCGGGGACAGGATGCTTGTGGACGGAGCCGTACTCGACACCACCGGGAAGCGGGAGGC
>CAVKLO010000249.1:2574-3193 GCA_963656985.1 Bulleidia sp.
GGGAGGCCCACGTCCGGAGATATAAGCTGAAGTCAAGGTGTGTCAGCTTCAAGGATGTGACTCAGAGCAGCCGTGACGCGAACCGCGAGCTCTTCAAGAACGACCTCGTCTATATCTTCCACAACGACATCGATGATGCCGGGCACGACGACAACGCCAAGAAGGCCGTCAGCGCCTGCCGCGGCTCGATAACCGAGATAGCCAAGGTCGTCCACAGCATAATGTCCACATACAATGTGGCGGACGTGTTCATCACCTCCGACCACGGATTCCTGCTCAATGATATGGAGTTCGAGGACAAGGACAAGCAGCAGATGCCGGAGGAGGGCTTCGACAGGAAGTCCCGCTACTACCTCACCGGCTCCGGCGACAGCATCCCCTATTTCAGCAAGTACCCGCTTCGGGAAGTGTCGGGGATTGACAGCGACGCCTATGTGGCCATCCCGTCGGGGACGAACCGCGTGGCCGCCCCGGGAGGCTACAAGTTCGCCCACGGAGGGGCGTCGCTGCAGGAGCTTGTCATCCCGGTCATCCGCTGCCATCTCCGCCGCGACAATGTCAAGGCTCTGGACAAGGTCGGGGCGCGCATCCTGGACTGCTCCGGCAACATAGTGTCCAG
>CAVKLO010000250.1:0-1913 GCA_963656985.1 Bulleidia sp.
CTATGGACTTGGCGTTCAGATATGTACGTATGCTGTCGCCCTGTTCTATGGAGATAAGGTTCTGGATGGCGCGCCCCTTCGACGTGCGGGTTCCCTCCGGGATTTCGTAAACCTTGAGGTTATAACGCATTCCCTTCTCGGTGAAGAAGATCATCGTGGAATGCATATTGGCCACATAGATATGCTCTATGAAGTCCTCATCGCGGGTGGCGCTCGCCTTGATGCCTACGCCTCCCCGGTTCTGGGTGCGGAACTCCGTGAGAGGGGTGCGCTTGACGTAGCCCAGATGGGAGATGGTGATGACCACGTCGTCATCGGCATAGAAATCCTCGGGGTTGAAATCCTCGGCGGAGAAGGTGATTTCGCTGCGGCGCGGATCGCCGTATTTCTCCTTCATCTCCACGCACTCCCGCTTGACTATCTTCAGCTGCTCCTCCTCACTGGCGAGGATTTCCCGGCAGCGGGCTATGAACTTCTCAAGCTCGTCGTACTCGGCCTGAAGCTTCTCCCTTTCGAGTCCCGTGAGCTGACGCAGACGCATCTCCACGATGGCTCCCGCCTGAATCTCGCTGAAGCCGAACTGCTCCATAAGCCCGGTACGGGCCTCGTCCACGCTCTTCGAAGCTCTGATCAGAGCGATGATGCTGTCTATCACGTCGAGAGCCTTGAGCAGACCTTCGAGGATATGTGCGCGCTTGAGGGCCTTGTCCAGGTCGAATCCGGTGCGGCGCACGATCACTTCGTGACGGAAATCCACGAAATTGGCGATGATTTCCTTCAGGGAAAGCGTCCGCGGACGGCCGTGCACGAGGGCCACGTTGTTTATGGCGAAGCTGGACTGCAGGGCGGTGTATTTATAAAGGGTGTTCAGCACCACGCTGGCGTTCGCATCCTTCTTCAGGACGAAGACGATTCTTATGCCTTCGCGGCTGGTGAGTTCCTTGATGTCGGAGATCCCCTCGATCTTCTTGTCCTCGACCATCTCGCCGATGCGCTTTATCATCTCGCTCTTGTTCACCATATATGGCACCTCGGTGACCACTATGGTCTGACGGCCTTTTTCGTCCTCCTCGATGTCCGCCTTGGCGCGGATGACCACCTTGCCCCGGCCGGTGTTATAGGCGTCGCTGATGCCCTGACGGCCCAGGATGAGGCCTCCGGTAGGGAAATCCGGGCCCTTTATGTACTGCATCAGGCCTTCGGTGTCTATGTCCGGATTATCTATGTATGCGCAGATGGCGTCGCAGCACTCCCCGAGGTTATGCGGGGCCATATTCGTGGCCATACCCACCGCTATGCCCGACGAACCGTTCAGAAGGAGGAGAGGGAGCTTCGTAGGAAGCACCGTAGGCTCTTCGATGGAGTCATCGAAGTTCAGCTGCATATCCACGGTATTCTTGTCGAGGTCGGCGAGGATGTCCTCGGAAATCTTGGCAAGTTTGGCCTCGGTGTATCGCATAGCCGCTACCGGGTCGCCGTCCATAGAACCGAAGTTTCCCTGGCCGAAAATCAGCGGGTATCTCTGGTTCCAGTTCTGGGCAAGCCGGGCCATAGCATCGTAAACGCTGGAATCTCCGTGCGGGTGGAACTTTCCGAGCACCTCGCCGACGATTCTCGCGGACTTCTTCGTCTGGCCCGAGAAACTGAGCCCCAGACCGTCCATTCCGAAGAGCACTCGCCTCTGCACCGGTTTCAGGCCATCCCGAACATCCGGAAGAGCTCTGGACACGATGACCGACATCGAGTAGTCGATGTAGGCCGACCGCATTTCCTGATCTATCTCCACGGGCTCGATATAGCCGTGATTCCATTCTTTCATTGTCTCTTCATTATCCATACAAATAAAACTAATGCATATAAACACGCAAATTTAGGAAAAAATATTGATATTTGCGAAGCAAGATTCGAAACGA
>CAVKLO010000250.1:1923-3185 GCA_963656985.1 Bulleidia sp.
CGAAACGATGTTTATGGAAATCCGCTTTTCAGACGAAATAAACGAAATATTGAGCCTGGCACGGGAAGAGGCGATGCGCACAGGCAGCTACGGCATCGAAATAGACCATATTTTTCTGGGAATCCTCCGGCACGGGAACAACGAAGCCTGCGCTCTGCTGGTGCAGCTGGGAGCGGACCTGACGGAAGCCAAGGTTTTTCTGGACTCGCGGATGCTGCTCAGCGAAAGCATACCTTACTCCAGTATGGACAAGATACGCCTGAGCAAGGGCGGCCAGAGAGTCATAAGCCTCGCCGTGCTGGAGTCCACGAGATTGGGCGAGTCGCAGACGAGCCCGCTTCATCTGCTGCTCGCGATAAGCCGAGACGGGACTTCCCTCGCCCACGAGTTCCTTAAAAAGAAGGGTGTGGATGCCGCAGTGCTGCTGACGCGCATTATGGTAAGACCTGAAGCCGGCTCCGGCGGGCAGACGCAGACGGACGGCGAAGGCCTTACCGTCGAAGAATACGGAGCGGACCTGTGCGCATTGGCCGCCGCAGGCGCGCTGGACCCCGTGGACGGACGGCGGGAGGAGATCGGAAGGGTCATAGAGATACTCTGCCGGCGCCGCAAGAATAACGCTCTGCTGGTCGGCGAGGCCGGCGTGGGCAAGTCCGCGATCGTGGAAAGTCTCGCGCTGAAGATAGCGGAAGGCGGCATCCCCGCGCTCCGGAACAAGAGGCTGATTTCTCTGGACATAGCTTCGGTCGTGGCGGGCACGCGCTACCGGGGGGACTTCGAAAAGAGGCTCAAGGCGATCATCGCCGAACTGCGCTCGCACCCCGAGATTATCCTGTTCATCGATGAGTTCCACACCATCGTGGGTGCGGGAGGTGCGCAGGGCAGTCTGGACGCAGCCAATATTCTCAAGCCGGCTCTCGCCCGAGGCGAGATCCAATGCATAGGCGCGACGACGCTCTCCGAGTTCTCCAGGGTGGTGAGCAAGGACGCGGCGCTGAACCGGCGGTTCCAGACCGTAATGGTGGAGCCTATGAGCGTCGAGGATACTATCCACGTGCTGGAGGTCCTGGAGAAGAAATATGCCGCCTACCACGGGGTCAGATATGAGCGCGAGGCTCTGGTCTGCTGCGCACGTCTGACCGACAGGTACATCTGCGACCGGGCACTGCCGGACAAGGCGATAGACGCGATGGACGAGGCGGGCGCGATGGTGAAGATCCGCTCCGGGCGGAAGAAGACTCCGGCTGTGAGCTGCGAGGATG
>CAVKLO010000251.1:0-3171 GCA_963656985.1 Bulleidia sp.
TCTCATAATAGTGCGTTTTTAAATGGGTTGATAATGTTTTGTAAGTGTTTGAGTTAAAAGTTATAAGTTTTTGTTTTGGGTTTTGGCTATTGGTTATTGGTTATTGGTTATTGGTTATTTATGGACAGTAGTTATCTGGACCTGCACTTTCTCGATGTCCTCCTCGGGGATGTTCTGCCGTCTCAGGTACTCGCGCACCAAATCGGAAAGCCCCGGGGCCTCGAAATCGGAGACCTGTTCGGCGGAGAATATGTGGTGGTGCTCCTTCGTTGTGATGTCATAATATCCTTTTCCCGTCTCCGGGTGGAAGAACAGCGAGAGCACTCCGGCACTACAGAATGACTCAAGTACGCGGTACACGGTCGAGGTGGCCATATCGACGCCCTTTATTTTAAGGTCGTTCTCGATCTCCTCCAGCGTAGCGTGGCGCAGCCGCGTCATCGTCTCGTAAATCATCCGCCGCTGCGGGGTAAGTTTCAATCCCGCGTGCTTGATGTTCTCGATGCTTACCATATCTCCTTCGTGCTTTATGTTCTCAATGCTTTCCATATCTCCGTTTTCCTTACACCGTGCAAAGTAAATGCAAAACTTTCGCATTTGCAAATATTTTGCAATAAATTTCATTGCGGCTGCTACAGCATCTCCGCCGGGCATAATCCTGTCAGTCGCGCGAGTGATGAAAACACACCAAGTTTTTATCCGAGTACGACGTCGAGGACCATCATCAGAACGAAGCCGACGGCGAATCCGACCGTGCCTATGTTCGAGTGCTGCCCCTCCGATGCTTCCGGGATGAGCTCTTCGATGACGACATACATCATCGCCCCGGCTGCGAATGCGAGGAAGTACGGCAGGACGGGGGTCATCAGAGAAGCGAGAAGAATAATGAGTATGGCTCCTATCGGCTCCACTATGCCGCTGAGAGCCCCTATGAGGAACGATTTCCCTCTGGAGTTCCCCGCCGACCGCATAGGCATAGATATGATCGCCCCTTCGGGGATATTCTGGATGGCGATGCCGACCGCCGTCGCCATAGCGGCCGCCGGGGCGATGCTTATCCCGTCGCTCAGCGCCCCCGCTATGACGACTCCCACGGCCATACCTTCCGGGATGTTATGGATGGTGACGGCGAGGGCGAGCATCGCAGTCCTGGACATACGGGACTTCAGGCCCTCCGGCCTGTCGTCTCCTATGTGCAGATGCGGGGTAAGGTAGTCTATCGCAAGAAGGAAGCACATTCCGAGGATGAAGCCAGCGGCGGCGGGGAGGACGGATAGCGCTCCCTCGCCGGAGGACATCTCCATACTCGGGATGAGCAGCGACCAGACGGAGGCCGCTACCATCACCCCGGAGGCGAAGCCGAGCAGAGCCTTCCGGAAGAGCACCGGAATGTCCCTTTTCATAAAGAAAACGAATGAGGAGCCGATGAGCGTGCCGGCGAAAGGGATGAGAAGAGTCAGTATTATCGATGTCTCCATAATGTTTTTATGAATCACTAAGTTATAGTCATTTTCTTCAGTATCGTTTTTTATTCATCACATAGCGGAGTCATATCCGTATCGTCAGAAGGTCGTCGATGTCGGTGAGATAGTTGCCGCTGCGGTGCCCGCATTTCGGCTTCCACTCCTGCTGCCGGGGACCCTCCGACGCAAGTGTCAGGGTTTTGGCGCCGTAGCGGCGGTTTATGGAGTCCATTTCCTCCATCAGCAGGCAGCGCCCGGGGCGGTTCCGCACGGGGTCGAAAAGGTCGGCCGTGACGGATTCGTCGGGGACGATGCCGCTGAAGACCACTCCGGCCCTTTTGTACGATATGCCTTCCCTGTATATGCTTTTCAGGGCCTTCAGGGCCGCTCCGGTAATCTCCAGGGTGTCGCTCGAGGGATTAGGCAGCGCTTCGGATGCGCTGCCGCCATACTGCTGAAGATCCTCACGGAAAGGGTTCGACCCTATGAAGACCGTGACGAGAGCGGCGCTCGAACGCTGGGCGCGAAGCTTATTGGCCGAGCTGGCGGCGAAAGACGCCACGCTCGCCGCGAGAGAATCCGGATCGGTGATCATCTTGCCGAAGCTGCGCGAGGTGCATAACGTCCGGTTTCTGAGTACTTCGGCCGTGTCGATGCAGGGGGTGCCGTTCAGTTCGAGCCAGGTCCGGACTGTCGGGATGCTGAAATGCGCGCGCACCCACGAACTGCTACGGTCCGCGAACTCCAGTGGCGTGCGTATTCCGCAGCGGAGCAGTGCGGCGCAGGTCTTGCGACCGATCCCCCAGACGTCCGCAAGGTCGAAGAGTTCCAGGGCCCTGCGTCTTCTGCTTTCCGTATCTATCAGACATACACCGCGATAGCCGGCGTATTGTTTCGCATATTTGCTGCCCATCTTTGCGAGCGTCTTCGTCGGGGCTATCCCTATGCTGACCGGGATGTCCGTCCAGAGACGGATTTTTTCCCTGAGCTCCCGCATCAATTCCACGACATCGCAGTATCGGCTGTAGCCCGTCAGATCGCAGAAGCTCTCGTCTATGCTGTAATTTTCCACGTTCGCGATGCTCTGGCGCAGTATGCTGGTGACCCGTCTGCTCATAGCGGCATAGAGGGTCATATTTGTCGAGAAGACTTCCACTCCGTGCTTGCGCATAAGCTCACGCACTTCGAAGGCACGGTCGCCTCGGTGAAGTCCTATGGCCTTGGCCTCCGGGGTGAGCGCGACTATGATGCCGTCGTTGCAGGAGAGCACGACGACGGGCTTACCTTCGAGTCCGGGATGGAATACCTTTTCCACCGAGCAGAAGAAGCTGTTGCAGTCCACGAGAGCGTACATAGCTTTTACGCCCTGGGTTTATGGATGATGTAGGAAACCGTCCCCCAGACGGAGAAGCTGTCGCCTTCGTTTATGCGGATTCGCGGATAGGCCGGATTCGCGGGGACGAGCCAGCCGCTGCCGTCCCCGTCCTTTTCGAAGCGTTTCAGAGTGTATTCCCCGTTCAGCTCGCATACGGCCACCTCCGACGGCGCGGGGTTGCGGCGGCTCTTGTCCACGATGATTATGTCGCCGTCATCGATTCCGGCATCGATCATCGAATCCCCCGCCACGCGTATGAGATAACTCGCTTCCGGGTGAGGGCAGAGCAGGCGCAGGAGCTCGATGTCCCGGGCTTTCTCATCGTTGTCGAGA
>CAVKLO010000252.1:0-3159 GCA_963656985.1 Bulleidia sp.
GTGCCGAGGTCCTGGGTCATATAGACCGAGGTGCCGTCACTGCGGAGCAGGAGCTTGCGGTCCAGTCCGTCAGCGGTAAGGTCGCACCAGACGGAGCCGTCCGGATCGCGGACCAGAACGCCCATATCCAGACCCCTCTGCACCAGTTCCTTGCCGAGAAGATAGGTATCGTGCTCGTAATAGACCTTGTCGAAGGAGATTCCGAGAGCGCGGTAGGTCTCGTCGAAGCCCGCGAAAACCCAGGAATTCATCTTCGACCACAGCGCGCGCACTTCAGGGTCGCCCTGCTCCCACTTGACGAGCATCTCGTGGACGGCCTTCATACAGGGGGCTTCTTTCGCAGCCTGTTCGGCGCTCATTCCGCCGGAGACGAGCGAGTTCACCTCTTCATTATAAATGCGGTTGAACTCCACGTAGCAGTCCCCCACCAGATGGTCGCCCTTCTTTCCGCTGCTCTCAGGGGTCACGTCCGGGAAAGATTTCTGCCAGGCGTACATCGACTTGCAGATATGGACTCCGCGGTCATTGACGAGAGTGACCTTGATCACGTCCTCGCCGGCGGCCTTGAGCAGATCGGAAACCGAGGAGCCGAGAAGATTGTTGCGGATGTGCCCGAGATGCAGGGGCTTGTTCGTGTTCGGGGAAGAGAACTCCACCATCACGCGGCGGCCCGTGGACGGAAGCCGTCCGAAAGAGGGGTCGGAGGCGATGGAAGAGAAAAGTTCAGTCCAGTAGAGCTGCGACAGACATATATTGAGGAAGCCCTTGACTACGTTATAGGAACCCACCTCCGGGACATTCTCCTGGAGCCAGGCTCCGATGGCGGCACCCGTGGCATCGGGTGCGCTGTGCGATATCTTAAGAAGCGGGAACACCACGAGAGTGAAGTCCCCTTCGAATTCTTTTCTGGTAGCCGTCACCTGAAGTGCGGACGGCTCAATATCTGCTCCGTAAAGCGCCTTTACGGCCACTGTGGCTTTCGAGGCGAGAAACTGTTCAGGGGTCATTATCCGAGATATCCTTTTAGCAGATCACAGGCGCTCGGCTTCTTGAGCTTACGGATCGCCTTTTCCTTTATCTGACGTACTCTTTCGCGAGTAAGGTCCAGCCTCTCGCCAATCTCCTCGAGGGTCATCTCCTGACAGCCGATGCCGAAGAAACTCTTTATGATCTCCCTCTCGCGCGGTGTCAGTATCTGCAGGGCCCTGTCGATTTCGGTGCTGAGCGACTCGTTCACGAGTCCGCGGTCCGCCGACGGAGAGTCGTCGTTAGGCAGCACGTCCAGCAGGCTGTTGTCCTCCCCCTCCACGAAAGGGGCGTCCACGGACACGTGGCGGCCGGAAACCCTGAGGGTGTCGGCTATCTTGTCCTTCGGGACCTCTATCATTTCGGCGAGTTCTTCGTTCGAAGGCTGACGCTCGTTCTCCTGCATAAATTTGCTGAGAGCCTTGTTTATCTTGTTCAGGGAGCCTACCTGGTTCAGAGGCAGCCGCACGATTCTGGACTGTTCGGCAAGAGCCTGCAGTATGCTCTGGCGGATCCACCACACGGCATAGGATATGAATTTGAAACCTCTGGTCTCATCGAACTTCTCAGCAGCCTTGATCAGGCCGAGATTCCCCTCGTTTATGAGGTCCGGGAGGCTGAGTCCCTGATTCTGATACTGCTTCGCCACCGAAACCACGAAGCGCAGATTGGCGCGGGTGAGTTTTTCGAGAGCCGCCTCATCACCCTTGCGGATGCGCTGCGCGAGTTCCACCTCCTCTTCCGGGGACACAAGCTCCTCGCGGCCGATCTCCTGGAGGTATTTGTCCAGAGAGGCGCTTTCGCGGTTAGTGATGGACTTCGTAATCTTTAACTGTCTCATTCTTTTTATATTATATCAATTGTTACCTTCTTGCGCCCCCTGCCGGGAGGCGTCATCGCAGCGTCAGCGAACGTAAAGGACGCGCCTCCGATGACAGAGACACGTCCTTTCGCAGAGGAGTCCGCAGAGCGAATCTACTCTTTGCCGAAGCCGAAGTAAGCCGCCTTTCCACGGGCTGTCACGCCCTCGATATATATGGCTCTCTTCGCTTTCCGCGCTATCTCTATCACGTCTTCAGGCTTGCTGACCGTCTGGTCGTTCACGTAGAGGATGATGAAGCCCTCGGACGCGCCGGCGCTCAGGAGCTTGCCCTCGCCCACGGAGGTGATTTCCACGCCGCCCTTCAGTCCGAACTGCTCCAGAACTTCCTTAGGAGCCTTGCGCAGCTTGGAGCCGTAGAAAGCCACCGAACCGTCCTCGGAAACCGTGCCGTTCTCCGCTATCGTCCCCTGAAACGTGAGGTTAAGTGTCTTCTGCTCGCCGCCGCGTATGACCGTGCAGGTGGTCTCGTCACCCGGATGGAAGCTGTTCACCCTCGCCTGAAGCTCGGAAACCTTGTCCACATCGTGTCCGCCGATGGAGATGATGATGTCATCCTTCTTCATACCGGCCTTCGCAGCTGTGCTGCCTTCCGAAACTCCATTAATATATACTCCCTTCCGGGAAGAAAGTTTCAAATCGGAAGCGATTTCTTCATTTATGTCGGATATGGTGACACCGAGCATCGCTCTCTTCACGCTGCCGAAATCGATGAGATCGCCTACGACCTTCTTCACGATATTCGACGGAACCGCGAAGGAATAGCCGGAATAGGAGCCTGTCTGGGAGACGATGGCGGTATTAATGCCCACAAGCTGACCGGCCTTGTTCACGAGTGCGCCTCCGGAATTGCCCGGGTTCACTGCGGCGTCGGTCTGGATGAACGACTCGATTTTCAAGCCGCCCTCGCGGGAGGAGCTTCCCATCGTGCGGCCTTTGGCGCTCACGATGCCGGCCGTGATGGTCGAGCGCAGGTCGTACGGGCTGCCGATGGCGAGCACCCACTCGCCCAGGCGCAGATCGTCAGAGTCGGCGAAGTCCACCACAGGCAGGCCCTCGGCCTCTATCTTGATGAGCGCCACATCGGTAGCCGGGTCGGTTCCGATTACCTTGGCCTCGTAGGTCTGGTTCGAATTCAGGGTCACTTCGACCTTGGTCGCATTGGCGACCACGTGATTGTTCGTGACGATATATCCGTCCGGGCGGATAATCACGCCCGAGCCGCTGCCGTGCTGCTCGCGCGACTGCGGGGT
>CAVKLO010000253.1:0-3158 GCA_963656985.1 Bulleidia sp.
GTCCACGTTCTGTTCTATACTTCAGAACGCACGGTTCCGCCCTCCTATGCCGGCTACGGCTACGCCACACACGGGAGCGGCGGCAGGCAGAACTGCGACGACACGGACTTCGACCTTGAAAACGCTTATGAATTCCACGCCGGCACATTCAGGGCCTCCCTGTTCAGACATCGGGAGACTGCGGGCAACTCCATAACGGCGGTCCGGCACATAAAGAACCCGAGCGGCGGGAACACGCACGCCCCGATCATCTCCGGATCCGTCAGACGGCACAACATCAACAATCTATACAATTTTCTCAACTCTCTCGCGTATCATACGTCGGGAATCAGGTCATCGGTGAACCGTCTGTTCACCCTGGGTTCCGTCAGGTGCTGATTGACTCCGGCGGCGGGAATATTTCCGCCGCCTTTCCAGTCATCCCGGAAGCTGTCTCAAGAAATATGAAAAGGACAAACCGCTTCAGATGATGCAGGTTATTTTTCGAAGGTTTCCAAACAGCTTCCGATGAACAATGCCGGCCCGGCGTCATTCCAAGGGCCGGCCAGACCTGACAATTATCCCCGCCGATGCGTCGGTTACGCATCCCGTATCGTGAAAACAACAATTACCGCCCTGGCCGTTTCCGCGACACTTGTCGGCTGCGCCAAGGTCAACCCGCTCGACTTTGACGACTGCGGGTACTGTGAACATACTGAAATCACATTTCAGATAGCCTCCCTTACGAAAGCCGCAGGGAACGTTTTCGACAAATCGAGCGTCTTCTCGGTCTACGCCTGCCATACGTCCTCCGGTTCCGGTCCGGACACGTCCATATCCACGAATGAAGCATATATCCCCGGAAAGACGGCCGGCTGGCAGAACAATGCCTGGAGGCTGTCGGAAACATATCATTGGCCGAAGGCCGGCGGAAGTCTGAACTTCTACTGCTGGACGCTGAACAGGACGCACCTGCAGTTCCATCCCAATTCCACTGCGGAAGTCAGCGTCGGCGACGCGAGCGGCGTGCGCCTTGAGAATTTCGACATCAGCCTCGACGGTGACCTGGACTTTATGGTAGCCCCGGCCGCGAGGAACAAAAGCCTTAAAGCCTGCGCACTCGGAACAAGCGCCTCAGTTCCGGCCCATTTCCGCCATCAGCTCGCCAAACTCAAAGTAACCGCAAGAACCCGGAAAGACTATTCCGGCTCGAAAGAGTTCCGCGTAAGCTCGGTCACTCTGAAAGACGTGGCCAGAACGGGGAGCTACCTGCAGGGCAGCTCCGTATCCGGCGAATGGAAAGAGATAAACCTCTGGACAAGCGGAGAGCATTACGACGCCGTCTATGGCGACTATAGGGAAGAGCCTCTGGAACTCGGTCCGGAAATAATCGAACTGCCCGGACTCCAGACCCTGTACATCCCGCAGTCATTCGAAGACGGAGTCGGGGCTGTCGTGATCGGCTATACGGTCAGAGACCTCTATTCGGGCATCGTGGAACAGATTTCCGAAAGCATTCCGCTGCACAGCCTCGTACCCCGCTTCGCGAACGGCAGACGCTACACTCTGGACATCAGCATCTCGCTTGAGGAAGTATTCTGGGACCCGTCCACAGCCGAATGGACCGATGAAGAGCGGGACGTCCGCCTGTGACGTTCCGGGGGCGATGGCCACCCCGCGGGGCGAGGGTAAATGATGACAAAGTGTCAGCGTAACTGACTGAATGTCAGCCATTTGTGTCATTATGTCAGACTTTTCACGAAAAAACGTGACCTTTTGGCATCGGCCTGTGTTTTGCCTTATCTCCCGTCGAACCCGCCGATGAGGCGGGGGAAAACAGAAAGTGAAATTTAAAAATAGGAGATTTGAATTATGTTACCAGTAAGAAGAAACCAGAATTGGTTACCGAGTATTTTCAATGACATCTTTGATGATGACTTCGCGGCATTCACCCCGAGCAAGCAGTTCGCTTCACCGGCCGTGAACATCGTGGAGAACGAAAAGAACTACGAAATCGAAGTAGCCGCCCCGGGTATGAAGAAAGAGGACTTCAAGATCAATGTCGAGAACGACAACGAGCTTGTGATATCCCTCGAGAAAAAGCACGAGGATGAAAAGAAGGAGAAGAAGAATTACCTCCGCAGGGAGTTCTCCTACTCGTCATTCCGCCAGAGCTACATACTTCCGGACGAGGTGTCCGTAGAAGGCATCAGCGCGGCGATGGTGGACGGCGTCCTGAAGATCACCCTTCCTAAGAAAGAAGAGACCGTCAAGACTCCGGCATCCCGCCAGATTGAGATTTGCTAAGCGGCCGGCGCTCCCGCGCCGTCCAATACTAAAGAGGATGACCCTTCGGGGCCACCCTCTTTTTTTCGTCCGGCGGGCACAGGGAGGCTTCCGGTCAAGTGTTTTTCAGGAATAGCCAAGTTGTTTTTCGGGAATCATTTCTGCCGGATTTTGCCGATAAAAATAAAGAATCGTTAGTTTATATCGATTTTTTTTGTGTAAATTTGTAGGGTAAAACCAAAACTGATAGCCATTTTATGAATCCAAGCAAGGCTTTGTCTTACCTCAAGACGAAGAAATTCTGGAAAGAATTCATCATTATGACCGCGGCGATGTTCATCGGCGGAGCCGCCGTCTATTATTTCCTCGTTCCGAGCAAACTTATCATCGGCTCCGTTTCCGGACTCTCGATCGTGCTGAGCGCGATACTTGAGAATATCGGCGTCAACATCAGCGTCCCGAATATGGTGATCATCGTGAACGCCATACTGCTGGTGCTCGCCTACGTCCTGATAGGAGCGGAATTCGGAATCAAGACGGTCTATACGGCTCTGATTCTGGGTCCCATAATGAGTTTCTGGGACAAGGTGATGCCTTACACCTCCCTCATCGCCGAGGGGCAGACCTCGGTGATGGGTGACATCTGGTTCGACCTGATGTGCTTCGTGCTTATGGTATCGATATGCCAGACCCTGCTTTTCAGCATAAACGCCTCTTCGGGCGGTCTGGACATCCTGGGCAAGATATTCAACAAATACCTCCACTTCGACATCGGCGCGTCCGTAGCCGTGGGCGGCATACTCATCTGCTGCACTGCATTCGCCATCAATCCTTTCCGTATGGTGGTCATCGGCATCATCGGCACCTGGATGGACGGTCTGTGCATAGACTAT
>CAVKLO010000254.1:0-3147 GCA_963656985.1 Bulleidia sp.
GCCGCTGTCCTCGACGCTTATGGAGAGCTCGTCCGTCCCTCCGCAGTCCAGCACGAAGCGCACCCTGCCCCCGGCGGGAGTGTATTTGAACGCATTGGACAGCAGATTATAGCAGATTTTCTCGACCTTGTCTTCGTCGAACCAGAGTTCGAGGCTCCCCTCTATTCCCCGGCAGCTGAAATCTATGCCCTTGTCGGCGGCGGCAGAGGTGAAATTCTCAGCAATCCCGCGCAGCAGCGGTATGATGTCCCTGCGGGCGACGCTGAGCTTCAGAGCGTCCTTCTCCATCTTCCCGTAATCCGTCATCTGGTTCACCAGACGCAGCATCCTGTCCACATTGCGCCTCACTATCAGCAGCAGCCGGCTCTTCTCGGCCTCGGCTACCCCCGGGTCGAGCATCTGGTTCACGGGCCCGGATATCATAGTCAGGGGAGTGCGGAACTCGTGCGAGACGTTAGTGAAGAAGTCCCTCTCCTTCTCGGCCTCCTCCAGTATCTCGTTCTCGCGCGCTATCTTGCTCCTCTGGATGAGGAAAAGCGTCGCGGCGGCGGAGAGTACCGTTAAATATATGAGCATCATCCACCAGGAGAGCCAGGGCGAGGACTTCACGCGCAGATTTATGGAGTTCGAGCAGATCACGCGCGAAAGGTCCAGGGACAGCGCCTTGACCTTGAACACGTAACGCCCGGCGGGAACATTGCCGTAGCTTATCGTGCTGCCCGAGGCTTCGCGCCACTCCCCGTCGTAGCCCTCAAGCTTATACTCGAAGCGGACCCGCTGATATTCGGCGAAATCCAGGGCGGAGAATGTGAGGCTGAAACTGTTGTCTTTGTGAGGCAGGGTGACGTCACGTCCCGAACGTATCGGGACAGGACTCGCTCCGGCCACCCTTATGTTCTCGAAGAGCAGCTTGATGTCCTCGTCCGGGACGAGCTTCAGAGGGTCGAACCAGGTGAGGCCGTGAGTGCCTCCGAACATTATCGTGCCGTCCCGCAGGCGAGTGCCGGCGCGGTCGTAGAACTGGTCGCCGCCGGTCCCGTTCTCCTTGAAGATGGTGGTTATGCTGCCGTCCGAGCGGTTCCATTTGCCTATGCCGCGCTGAGTGGAATACCAGATGTTTCCGGAAAGATCCTCCTGTATGTCCTCCACGTCCATACAGGGCAGGGTGGTAAGCTGATACATCTTCCCGGAGGAGGAGTCGTAGCGGATGAGGCCGTTCGCGACCGTACCGAGCCAGATGTCGCCCTCGGAGTCCCGCATAAGACGGGTCGGGATGGGGATGGAAGTCTTTATGCAGTCGGAATAACACTTCGTGAAAGGCTCGAAATCCGTCACCTCCCAAGTATCGGAAGTCCCTTCGGAAGGACGGATGACCTTAGGCGGATAATAGAGCAGCGTGGCCATCACGCTGCCGTCCTCCATAGGGAGGATGTCCGAAACGAAATCTATGATGAAAGGCTGAGCCAGATTCACCGTATCGACACTGCGGTCGGATTTGCGGATACGGTAAACCTGGCCGAAGAATGTCCCGCACCAGATGTCGCCGTCGGGCGCGGACCGAAGGCTCATAGGCGAAAGCACATCGTAGCTCTCCTTTACTGAAAAGACGGAATTGTCATAGCGGCAGCGCAGAACCTTGGAATAGGTCGCGGAGCTTATCCAGATGTCGCCGTCGGGCTGGGCCACGCAGCCCGAGATTTCGGATTTTTTCCTGTAGCCATTGCCGCCGTCGAAATCGAAACTCAGGGGCACGAGCCTGTCCAGCTTCCTGTCATAGACGAACATACCGTCGCTGAGAGTCACTATCCACAGATTCCTGTCACGGTCCTCCTCTATGACTTTCACAGACTTGCCGCTTATCTTCGGATTCACCAGAGCGGGGTCGTTGAATTTCTTGGCATACTTGTACACCACGGAGAAGCCCTGATCTGCGGAACCCATCCAGAGATTGCCGCCGGAGTCGGTGAAAAGTACGCTGACGCGGAAATCCGGCACGGTGAAAGGGAAGCCGGGGTCATACTGGGAGATGACTGTCCCGTCTTCACAGTAGAACATTCCGGCCAGTTCCGAATAGAAAAGGAGTCCGCTCCCGTAGGGATGAATTATGCTTACCATTTCTCCTTTCAGACGTCTTTCCACAGATTCCGGAACCGGAATAAAGCTTCTGGAGAGTGTGGAATAGACTTTCAGACCGGCCATATCCGAAATCCATATGTCGTCGCCGACCATAAAGAAGCGGGCGAAGCCCCATACTGAAAACGGCTCCTCGTATTTGAGGGAACCCGTATCCGGATTATAGCAGCGCAGAGCGTCGTAAGTGCAGGCCCAGAGGTCTCCGATGGGGGAGACGAGGGGGTAAATGCCGCTGCCCCCCTTTATCCATTCGAGAGGAAGGAAACTGCCGGAGGCCGGGTCGTAGCGGAGTATATGCTCGTAATTGCAGGCCAGAATATCCCCGGAACGGGTTTCGAGGAAGGCCTGGACATTCCGGTTCGAATTCAGTACCTTCACTTCGCGGAAGATGTCCCTGTCCTTGTCATAGAGGCTCGGACCGTTCACCGTCCCGACCCATAGGCGGCCCCGGCCGTCGCAGAAGGCGGTCTTCACCTGATTGTCCCGGATGGAGAGGGAGTCGTATTGCGAATAGTACTGGTAGAACTCCTGCCCGTTGTAGCGGTTCAGCCCGCGGAAGGTGCCCATCCAGATGAATCCGTCCGCATCCTGGGTGATGCAGTTCACGATTCCGTTCGAGATGCTCGTGGAAACATCATTGTATGACCCGGCGGCGAGCGGCGCGAGCGCGAGCAGTATGCCCAATGCAATCTTCTTCTTCATAACAGGTGCAAATTTAGTGACTCTCCGCGAGATTCCAGAAGCCTCGGGCGATTATCCGCAGGCCGGCCGCAGCCGGCCAATCCTGCCCCACAGCGCACTCCAAGCCCGTTTTAAAACTCTCGCGCAATTTTTTGGACTTTTATGTAATACGTTTTGGATATCGCGGCACATCTTCGGAACATTTAAGAAAAAGCAACGATAAAAATGACTTTTTCTTTGCATCGTGGATTTATGGGGATTCACAGCGGCATCCGGAAGCCTTTTAATCAGACCGTCTTCCAGCAGACGCCGCACTCACTGACCGCAAAAAAG
>CAVKLO010000255.1:0-3119 GCA_963656985.1 Bulleidia sp.
CAATAACTATATCTTGTTATTGCACTTTATACAACCTTCCGCCCCTTCTCTCTCCACCGCCTGTACCGCCCCGCACGCCGTCCCCTGCGTCATTTTCTCCCTCCGCCCCCGCGCAGAATCGGTCCCGCGCCCTCCCTCCCACATAATGTAAAAATACAATATCACCCCCCCCTCCGTCATTCCCGGCCCCGACCCTCCGTCATTCCCGGCTTGACCGGGAATCCCGTCGCGACACGTCATCCCCGACCTGCTCGGGCATCTCGCATCCCCCCGGCACCTCCTTACCTTATTATATATACGACGTCCGCCTCGCACACCGGAGCCGCCGGAGAATTCGTCACCATATAAAGCTTCGCGCTGTACTTCCCCGGAGCCAGCCCCGAAGCATCCAGCCTTATGCTCACCTTCCCCGCCTCACCCGGCTCGACCCTCTCCGGACACTCCAGAGAGAAACGCCCGTCGAGAATCTGCGCACTCAGCACCTCCAGCACCCCCTCTCCTGCATTCTCGAACTCCAGAGCCGCACTGGCCGCCTTCACCCCGCGTCCCGCCTCCAGATACACCGTACTGCTGTGCAGCAAAGGATACGGCCCCCCGTTCAGCATCTTCGCGTCCGCATTCCGGAAGTCCGGCACCGTCATCGCCCTGAACCTTATCGGCTCCACCGCCTCCCCGTCCACCACCGGACTCACGCTGAACTCATTCCAGCCCCAGTTCGGAGCAGCCTGCACCTTCACGCGCAGAAATCCCTCCCCGAGCGCGGGCACCGTCCGCTCCGCCATCACCGCGCTCACCCCCTCCGGGCACTCTCCGATCTCCACCTCCACATCTTCCGTCCCCCTGTTCACCAGCTTCACGATCTCGGTCTTGCTCCCCCCGGCGTATATCTTTCCGAGGGAGACAGTCTCCTCATCCAGCCCCAGCGGCCCGTGCGCGTAAGGATACTTCTGCGCGAGCGAGGCCTCGTTCTCCACGAACTCCCCGCAGAGAGTCAGCGTCAGCGGCTCCCCGCTGCGGCTTGTCATCACCCGTATATCCTTGCGGAAAGCCTTCGTGTACATATCCTTGTGATACGCGAACGCTATCACGCAGCTGTCTCCCCGCGCCACGCTCTCCCGGCTCCACTCCACGCTCAGGCAGTGACATCCCGGCACGACCTCCTCCACCCTCAGAGAGTCCTTCCCGACATTGCGCAGCACGAACTCCCCGCGCAGCACCTCCGTCCGTCCGTCCTGCTCCCCGAAGCTGTAAACCTCCGGCGACACCTCCATCCCGTCCCTTACGAGAGTCTGGGCCGCGCAGCTGCTCCACGCTGCCGCAGCCAATACAGCTGCGACCCCCGCCCTTTTCTTCCATATCGCATTCCCTTTCATACCTGAATAAGCTTTAAAATCTATGCTGCAAATATCCGAATTTTTCTTCTACGCGATGCAACGTATCCGGCGAAAACCGCATCTTGTGTGCGTATAACGCCTGTTGAGGGGCTGTAAAAATGCATCGGGATATTGCATATGTGAAAAATAGTCCATATCTTTGTGCATTGGTGCTTATGCCTTTTTGTGGGCGTATAGTGCCCACAGGCCTCCAGAAGGCCGATACTGCTATGTTTACGGGCAGTTTGAAGCGACAGACGGAAGAAAGAAACAGAAATAAATTATAGTATTATAGTTTAACTTTATTTTAAATCTATTCGTTTATGAAAAAAATTTTTAGAATGGCTGTAGTGTGCGCCCTCGCTGGTGCTGCACTGCTGTACACAGGCTGTACTAAGGATTATTCAGACGACATTAACGACCTGAAGACCAGAGTCTCCACCGTGGAGTCCACCGTGGCTTCCCTTCAGGCCGCCATTAATGCCGGCGCTGTGATTACCAATGTACAGAAGACTTCTGCCGGCGACGGCTATGTCATCACCACCAGCGACGGTAAGTCTTACACCATCACTAACGGTAAGGACGGCGCTAAAGGCGACAAGGGCGACAAGGGTGACACCGGCGCTCAGGGCGAGAAAGGCGACAAGGGCGACAAGGGTGACACCGGAGCTCAGGGCAAGGACGGTTCTGTTGTCACCATCGGCACTGACGGCTATTGGTATATCGACGGCGTAAAGCAGGACACCAAGGCTCAGATCGACCAGATCACTCTTGACGAGGACGGTTACATCTGCATCGACGGCGTCAGCACAGGCGTCAAGGTCGGCACCGTAGCCATCTGGGACCAGACAGCGGGCACTGTCACCTTCAAGGGTCTCAACGCTGACGGCTCAGACCTCGTCATCGGCGTATGCGAGCTCCAGAGCATCGTGTTCGTTCCTCAGATTTACCTTGACGGCGTAGAGGCCGTAAGATACGAGTATCTCGGCGGCTACTATTACGCAGCTGTCGCAGCTTCTGCTGACGATCCTATCGGTAACGATGATTCCGGTGCAGCAGCTGTCCTTACCAAGGGCGGCAAGCACGCGTGGACCCCTGCCCTTACTACCGCAGGTGTGGCACGTACTTTCGCTCTGGGTGAGATCGCCGAGGCTGAATATCACGTGAATCCTAACTCCTTCGACCTCGCATCCGCTGACTTCACTCTCGAGCCTTCAGATAAGGACGAGTACTTCCGCTCCGAGGATCTCGACTGGGATGTTGAGCTCAAGAGCATCGCGAAGAACAAGGACGGCAAGCTCGCCGTAGTCAAGTATCAGATCGAGAACCCTGACAAGGCCACCGTTCCTTACGGTTGGACTCCTGTAGGTTACAAGCCGCTTTCCGTTATGAGACTTAACGGTGTCGTAAAGAACGGCGAGAAGAACGTCAGCTCCGACTATGAGGCTATCGCTCCTTTCCGTGAGGAACTCAAGGCTCTCGCTTTCACAGGCGCTTCGAAATATGTGACGAACTATGACTCCTACGCTCTCTTCCCTTGCGTGCTTCCTACACCTCTCGATGTTACTGAGCTTTATGAGAATTCTTCTCAGGCAGTTTGGGAGCCGTTCAGCGTGGATGTCCAGTACCAGACTCCTGTCGATCTCGCTAAGATTATAAACGTTCACGTTTATCCTTTCGATGACTACCTCCATACCCCGGATATGACTGAGGAGCAGGTGGTTTCCGTTGAGGACCTGCAGAAGA
>CAVKLO010000256.1:0-3118 GCA_963656985.1 Bulleidia sp.
GAACGCCTCAAGAACTTCCCCTTTCGGGATAAAGTCAATCTCAGCCGGATAGTCCGCATCATAGTTCACATATCCCAGATGATAGAATCTGCGGCGGTGCTCCACTATGGACTTATATAATGAAACATCGGCCAAAGCCTCTCTGCCATAAGATGTATCCATAATCTTTTCTATGTCATACAGATGGCGGCTCATCCTGCGGGAGCGTGGATGCTGTTTTTGGAACTCTTCGTTCAGGAGAAAGCACTTTTCCAGAAATGTCCGTGAAGGTTTTACAGTGCGTATGACGGCTCCGGAACCGGTGTCGGTGTCATCAAATTTCTGGTTGATGAGAGAGGTTATCTTCCTGTCCTCGAACGGCTCGTCCATAGAAAGGCAGCTTAGCTCGATTTTCACGCAAGGGTCTATGTCGCCGGAATACTCGGGGAACAGGCTGGAGTAGAATACGTTTATGACGGTGGGATCGCTGTCGTGGTCAATCGGTTTCGTCCCTGTTTCGGTTATGGATTCCGTGACATTCTTCAAAGTGAAGCCTTGAACGCCATATTCTTTCAGTTTAGCATCAAGTTCCGGGGACAGCACTCCGTGAATATAGTCCCGAGAGGCTTTCCTAAGCCGCATTAACTGCGAATTGTTCTCTCCAGCAGCAAAGGCGCAGCCAAGAGTGTCACGGTAGAATTTCCGGTCTATCGCGATGTCAATGTCCTCGCTGAAACGCTGAATCAGGCCCCATCCCTTGCTCAGCGAGGTCCCGCCTTTGAACAGAAGGGACGGACCGCACTGTGTGTTGAACAGTGCTTTCAGTATGATTGTCACCCACCAGTCCTTTTCAACTGCCCTGTCTTCGATTTTTCTGTCCTTTGCTACCGCCTGAACCGAGGCCAACTGCTCGGCTACAGACAAGTTCTGCCATAAGTTACTCATTTCCATTCGATTTAAGGGAGATGACAAAGAATTTTCTTATCCAGCTCGGCATCATCTGTAAATCCTCCGAAAGATTGACGGTGTCGGTGTCGTGGCGTATCAGATTGCTGATGGTCAGTCTGTCTTCCTGCGTGATGTTATTCTCTCCTATATACTTCAAAGCCTGTACGATAAGGCTGCGTTTTTTTCCTTTAATGGCGAAATTCTTGGGAACGGCCCTTTTGAATGTTATCGTCCGTCCGTCAATGGTGATTGTCCTTGCCGAGCCGGATGTCAGGAACACCGGGTTCATAGGCATCTGTGTTGAAAGCCCCAAAAGATTCAGCGCCGTAGCCCCGGTAGGAAGAATCTGGGCTTTGTCCCTTTCCGCGATAGCAGATGCGATGTCGGAAACCGGAGGATAGACCAGTCCGAATCTGGTCTGTTCCGTTTTGAGATATACCCCTCTGGATAGATGATGGAGGTCTCCGGATTTGACAAGGTCGGAAAGGATTTTTCCGACATATTCGTCATCATACTCGGGGAAACTGTTGTTGAAAAACAGCGTTCCGTTCTTTGCAGAGCTAACTCTCTCTCTTATAGCATTTACTACCATATTGTATTTTCATTGCGAGTATGGTTTACTCGGTAATTTCTGCAAAAATACCGATACTTTCGGATTCTGCCAATACTTTCTCTATGTGCTTGTTCACGGCCTGCGGCATTTCTCCAACTAACATATATAGGCGGTAATCACGTAGCATCTTTCGGTGTACATCATCATAATGGTCATCCTCCACTACATACTTGATTGCCTGACGAGCAATCGGGTTGTACCGGACGCTGAAAGCAGACCGGAAAATAGGAATATTCTTCTTTTTGACTATATTTGTGACCTGAACCGAACCTGCGGAACGCGGAAAATCCTGCGGAACGCGTTAAAAAATATGAAAGATGGGTACTAAAAACAAACTCGTCGCCAACACTTTGCTTGGCCTGGCCGGAGGCATACAGTATCTCCAGCTCAAGAAAGCCAGCAGACAGCCGCGAAAAACCACTGCCAACACCCTTCGTCAGATTCTGGAATATGCCAAGGACACCGTCTATGGCAGGGAACACCATTTCGCCGAGATTCTCGGCGCCGGAGATGACGAGCAGCTCTTCCGTCTGTGGCAGCAGAACGTCAAGCTGAACGATTATGAGGATTTCCGTCCCTATGTGGAAAGACACAAGCACGGCGAGAGCGACATCCTCTTCCCGGGCAAGCCTGTTCTTTACGCCACCACCTCCGGAACCACCTCCGAGCCCAAGTGGATTCCGATTACCGAGCGTTATCTGAAGACCATTTACGGGAAGATGACGAAGGTCTGGCTCTTCAACTTCATAAAGAACCGCCCGAACGTCTTCGGAGGCAAGATTCTTTCCATCGTGGGCAAGGTGGTCGAGGGCTATGCGCCTGACGGGACCGTATTCGGATCCGTATCGGGCGTCACCCAGCGCGACTGTCCAGGCTTCGTGAAGGCTCTCTATTCGAACCCGCAGTGCGTCTATACCATCGCGGACTACAACGCCCGCTATTACGTGCTGATGCGTATGGGTATCGAGCAGGACGTCACCCTCATCGTCACCGCGAACCCTTCCACCATCATAGAGCTGCAGAACAATGTGAACCGCTTCTATGACGAGTATGTAACTGACATCGAGAACGGAACGATTTCGGACAAGATTAAGCTCGACACTGCGGTCAGGAAGGAGCTCGAGGCCCGCGTGAAGCCTAACCCGAAAAGGGCTGCGGAGCTTCGTGCGCTGAAGGCGAAGTACGGCGACAGGGTGCTTCCTAAGCACTACTGGCCGAATATGCAGCTGCTGAACACCTGGAAGTGCGGAAACACCCGAGTCTACCTCGACAAGTTCAAGGACTCCTTCCCGGAGGGTATGCTCCATCAGGAATTCGGCTACTTCTCCTCCGAGTGCCGTTTCGGCCTCGTGCTCGACGACACGCTGAACACCGTCCTCTTCCCTCACTTCCATTACTATGAGTTCGTCGCAGAAGAGGAAATGGACAGTGAGAATCCTAAGTACCTGCAGATAGACGAGCTTATCGACGGCAAGCGCTATGTCCCTTACGTGACCACCTTCGCCGGCCTGTACCGCTACAATATGAATGACCTCATCGAGGCGGGGCCGAAGTTCGGGAACACTCCTACCGTCCATC
>CAVKLO010000257.1:0-3113 GCA_963656985.1 Bulleidia sp.
TTCTGACCGATTTCGAGGACTCCGTGATACGGCCCATAATTTACAGGCTTCTTGATATGGAGCGCCGTCTGCATCTTGCAGCCGCACCGCATAGCAGCCGGAACCATCTTTTTCTGCAAGCTCGGAGTCGAAGTAAATGAACTCCGTCTTCAGTCCAATCCGGTCAGGGAACGTAGTTTCTGCCGTCAGGGTCATATCCCCGATGGATATCTTCAGATAATATGTTCTATTATAGTCGGTCGGAAAATGCTCCGACTCCCATCTGCCGTCCGCGATATGTCTGAATTGATGAACGGAGACACCGTCTGAAACAGAGACTTCGTCCGCTGTTTCTATCGGAACAGGTGTTATTTCGGATGGGCGGATGGCGTAGTGCAGAAAAAGTGTCTGGGTGGTTGTGGTATCCGTGAGGACGCATCTTACGATGACCGGCAGATCTGCCTTGGGGTCAAGAATAACCGTCTCGTAACACGATGTTGCACACAACGTGAGTGTCGCACATAACAACAGATGGCGCATATTATATGAACAGCTGCTCACCATCTTAGAAACAGAATTCCTGAACTATGCGCAATGTCTCGCTGAACGGGTTGGAAAAGGAAACTGCTGCCGTTACGGAAGACTCCTGACTCTCATCTTCGTTATGACTATTGTACTGCGTTGGTGACACCGTTGCTCGAGTATGAATTGAAAGCCTTGCCGGGCCGTTTTATTTGCTTGTAGTTGGACTGGGCATCCCGGATAAATTCATCGGGGATGGTTTGCATAAACTTAAAATCGTCCGGCTGGCCGACATAGCCTGCCGGTATCCATCCCGGCGAAGTGATGTATTTCCAGTTTCCCGTGTCGACATCATAGAAGACGTAATAGCAATCACGTTCTTCCATAGAGCCGCCTGTACCGGTGTCAAGGAATATTATGCGGCAAGGATAATCGGGGGTGACTATTCCTTGAGGCAGGAACGCAAGCCGTACCGTAGTCGCGGGCGGAAAGACATCGCGGCTGATATTGCAGGTATAGCGTCCGTAAGTGGCGATGAAATGGGCGAGTGACTGCCTGTCGTCATCTTTATTCTCTTTTTTGCAAGAATACGGAACAACGGTGCTGAGAGCTATTAAAAACAAAATGAACCTATGCGATTTCATATAGTAAAATGTTTTAGCATCGCAAATTTATAACAAATAATACTGAAAAACAATTTTTGTGTTAAAAATAGCACACTGACAAGCGAGGGTGTATTCCAAAGAATAGACCCTCGCTTGATGAATCGGTCCGCTGCGCCTACTGCTGCTTCCTGATGTCCAGCCGGAGTTCGTCGAGCTGGGTGGCGTCGATGCAGGAAGGTGAGTCGATCATCACGTCGCGGCCCTGGTTGTTCTTAGGAAAGGCGATGTAGTCTCGGATGGTCTCCTGGCCGCCGAAGAGGGCGCATACGCGGTCGAAACCGAACGCGAGGCCTCCGTGAGGAGGAGCCCCGAACTTGAAGGCATTTATGATGAAGCCGAACTTGTACTCGGCCTCCTCTTCACCGATGCCGAGCACCTCGAACATACGTTTCTGCATATCCGCGTTATGGATACGGATGGAACCGCCGCCGAGCTCGGTGCCGTTCAGCACGAAATCGTAGGCATTCGCGCAGACCCTCTCCAGGTCCTCTTTCCTGTCGGAATAGAACCACTGCTCGTGTTCCGGCTTAGGGGCCGTGAACGGATGGTGCATAGCATAGAAACGTCCGTCCTCCTCGCTCCATTCCAGCAGAGGGAAGTCCACAATCCACAGCGGAGCGAAGACCTTGGGGTCACGGAAGCCCAGACGGCCGCCCATCTCTATGCGGAGCACGCCGAGCTGTGTCTGGGTCTTACGCTTCGGGCCGCAAAGAAGCAGAATGAGGTCTCCCTCACGTGCCGCAACCCCTTCGGCTATGGATGAAAGGTCCCGCTGAGAGTAGAACTTGTCCACCGAAGACTTGAACGTGCCGTCGGCGAGGCACTTGACATATACAAGACCCTTGGCCCCCACCTGAGGGCGCTTCACCCATTCGGTGAGTTCGTCCGTCTGCTTGCGCGTGTATTCCGCGCAGCCCGGAACCGCTATGGCCCCTACATAGTCGGCGGAGTCGAAGACACTGAAACCGTGTCCCTTCACAAGCTCCGTGACCTCGTGAATCTTCATTCCGAAACGCACGTCCGGCTTGTCGGAACCGTAGCTGTCCATCGCCTCATACCAGGTCATACGCGGAAGCGGAGACGGAATCTCCACGCCGAGGGCGTTGCGGAACATCTCACGCATCATCCCCTCGAACATATTCAGCACATCCTCCTGCTCCACGAACGACATCTCGCAGTCTATCTGGGTGAACTCCGGCTGACGGTCGGCCCTGAGGTCCTCGTCGCGGAAGCAGCGTACAATCTGGAAGTAGCGGTCGTAACCGGCGACCATCAGGAGCTGCTTGAATGTCTGCGGAGACTGCGGGAGGGCGTAGAACTGCCCCGGATTCATACGGGACGGCACCACGAAGTCACGCGCCCCCTCGGGAGTGGACTTGATGAGATAAGGAGTCTCTATCTCCAGGAAATTCTGCGCATCGAGATAGTTACGCACTTCGTGAGCAATCTTGTGACGAAGTTCGAGCGCTTTGCGGAGAGGCGTACGGCGCAGGTCGAGGTAGCGGTATTTCGCTCGCAGTTCCTCGCCGCCGTCGCTGACATCCTCTATGGTGAACGGAGGGGTCTGCGCCTTGTTGAGCACCCGGATGTCCGTGAGGACAATCTCGATGTCGCCGGTCGGCATCTTAGGGTTCTTGCTGGCTCTTTCAACGACCTGGCCCGTTGCCTGAATGACGAACTCTCTTCCCAGAGAGGATGCTGCCTCGAGCAGTTCTTCGGCAGCGGTGGCTTCCACAACGAGCTGAGTGACGCCGTAACGGTCACGCAGATCGATAAATGTCATTCCTCCGAGTTTGCGGCATTTCTGCACCCAACCAGCCAGAGTCACCGTCTTCCCGGCATCGGCAAGCCTCAGCTCACCGCAAGTTTTTGTCCTGTACATATTCAGTTAGTTTTATCTTTCAAGTCCTTTCTCGATTGCCCATCTGTTCCGCCTCTATTTCACGG
>CAVKLO010000258.1:0-3107 GCA_963656985.1 Bulleidia sp.
GGATGAAAGGGATGGCGCTGTCGATGACTATCTTCATAAAGCTCACTTTACTTTTCAAATTCCACCTCCCCGAAGAACTGAGGGGAATGGAAATTCGGCTTTTCGGTAAGAACCGGGGTCCAGGAGAGGTAATGAGGCTTGCTGAGACCGTCGCCGCATTTGTAGAAATTGCAGCGGGCTCCCTTCAGCTCATCCCAAGAGGCGAATCTGTCCTTGTACAGGGCCGAGATGGGGATGATGAAGGTGATATGCCAGTAATTGTTCGGATCCGCCGGTGTCCGGCCCCCGCCGCAGCAGTGGTGCTCCTCCCCTTCCTCTTCATCGGGATGACAGCAGTGGTGCTCCCCTCCTTCCTCTTCTTCGTGATGATGACAGCAGTGGTGTTCCTCCCCTTCCTCTTCATCGTGATGACAGCAGTGGTGCTCTCCGCCCTCATCCTCATCGTGGTGACAGCAGTGGTGCTCCCCTCCTTCCTCTTCTTCGTGATGACAGCGGCATTGATGCCTGCGCTCCCCCGCCACCACTTCGTCGAAAGGCTCGTATCCCACTGAACTATAAGCAAGTATCTGCTCATAAACTTCTTTCGTAGCCGGAAACCTGACTCCCTGCAGCTCGTGATAGCCGAAATGCATCACTCCGATGCAGGACGACTCGAAATTATAATAGCGCTCCCCCTTGCCGTCCGGGTCGATAAAGAACTCCACACAGGAATCCTTGTACACATCGCCTCCGAAATTCGTTTCGCGGGCCGCCGTGCATTTCTCAAGCACGTCGAAACGCAGCACGAGTTCACTGCCGGTATGGAAGGCGCGCAGCACTGCGCCGGGCTTATAAGGGGCCACTTCGGGCCAATTGCTGCAGTCGAGAAGCTGCGGCTCGCATTTCGCCAGAGCGAAAAACAGGGCGGCGGCGTCATCGGTGTCGATATTTATACGCTTGATTATCATAACTGTGAATATTTTATCCGAGGAAGCTGAGCAGGATACCGGCCGCCACGGCGGAGCCTATGACTCCGGCCACGTTCGGACCCATCGCGTGCATCAGGAGATGGTTGTCGGGGTTGAACTCGCGCCCCACTATTTCAGATACGCGGGCGCTGTCCGGCACGGCGGAAACCCCCGCATTGCCGATGAGGGGATTTATCTTGCGACCGGGCTTCAGGAAGAGATTCCATACCTTTATGAAGAGGACTCCGGAAGCTGTGGCGATCACGAAGGAGATAAGGCCGAGCAGGAAAATCTTCAGGGAATTGCCCGTGAGGAACTTGTCAGCCTGGGTGGAAGCGCCGACGGTGAGGCCGATGAGAGTGGTGACCACATCGATGAGCGGTCCCCGGGCCGTCTCGGCGAGACGGCGGGTCACTCCGCTCTCTTTCAGAAGGTTACCGAAGAAAAGCATACCGAGGAGCGGCAGGCCGGACGGAACGATGAGGGCGGTGAGGAGGAAACCGATGACAGGGAAAACTATCTTTTCCTTCTGGCTGACCTGACGCGGACGGGCCATCTCGATGAGACGCTCCTTCTTAGTGGTGAGCAGCAGCATTATCGGTTTCTGGATTACCGGAACCAGCGCCATATAGGAATATGCGCAGACTGCGATGGCCCCCATCAGGTCGGGAGCGAGTTTCGAGGAGAGGAAGATGGCTGTCGGGCCGTCCGCTCCACCTATGATGCCGATGGCGCCCGCTTCATTAGGGGCGAAGCCCATAGCTATCGCCAGCAGATAAGCACCGAAGATGCCCATCTGGGCCGCCGCGCCTATGAGCATCAGACGCGGCTGGGAGATGAGGGCCGAGAAATCGGTCATCGCGCCGATGCCCAGGAAGATGAGCGGAGGATACCATCCCTGCTTCACTCCCTGATAGAGGATATTCAGCACTGAACCGTCTTCATACACTCCTATGGAGAGTCCGGGAAACATCGGTATGTTTCCGATTATCATACCGAATCCTATGGGGACGAGCAGAAGCGGTTCCCATTCCTTCACTATACCCAGAGTCACGAAGATGATGCCTATCAGTATCATCACCACGTGCTGCCAGGTCATATTGGCGAACGCCGTGTATTCCCAGAATTGAGCGAGGCTTTCTATAATCTGATCCATCAGGCTATAGTGACGATGTCGGCACCTTCCAGAATAGAGTCGCCCTTGGAGACGTGGACGGCGGTGACGGTGCCGTCCTTGGGGGCCTGTATTTCATTTTCCATCTTCATAGCTTCCAGCACGGCCACCTTCTGGCCGGCCTTGACCGCCTGTCCGGCGGTGACGGAAACTTCGATGATGACTCCCGGAAGAGGCGAGGTGACAGACTCTCCCTTGCCCGAAGCCGCAGCGGGTGCGGAAACGGGAGCCGGGGCCGGAGAGGATGTCTGAACCGGCGCGGATACCGCAGGAGCGGAAGCCGCCGGAGCTGTCCCTGACGGAGCGTCCTCTATTTCCACCTTGTATGGCGTGCCGTTCACCTGCACGTCTGCCACATTTCCTTCTATTCCGTTTATGGTGACATCATACTCGCCACCATTGATCTTGAATTTATAATTTGCCATTACTATGAATAATTATTCATTATATATACATTATTTCTTGACGGGAGCTTTCCGCAAAAGCGGAGTCCTGTCGGCCCACCCGCCGCTCTGCGGCCGTATGGTGATGATAAAGGACTCGCCATCGTGCACGCCGCCTCCGAGGTACAGGTGCATCGCGAGAGCTATGGCAGCCTCGGCGTCCGAATTCCTTTCCGCCCGCAGGGCCATCGCGACTGCGGCAGCGAGGGCCTCCGGGTCTGTCTTCCCTTTCTTCCGGACAGCCCTTTTCGGACGCGCCAGCTTGCCGGAGAAGAATTTGCCCGAGAAGTTATAGATGACGAAAAGCACTATCAGGGCGATGAACACGACAGACACCGAAACTATGGTGAGGGTGTATCCGTGAGGGTCGGTTCTTGCGAGCGTCATAGACTTGGGCTCTTCGTCCGTCCTGCCGTTCACGACTTCGGGAGTCGGCTCGGCGGGCCTGATGTCATCGAAGACAATCTGTTTCGCATCGTGGGCGAACTTGCTCAGGGACAGCCCCCGGGGGAGGTTCTCCGGTATCGGTATGGTGTCGATGAC
>CAVKLO010000259.1:0-3030 GCA_963656985.1 Bulleidia sp.
CTGGGGGCTTAATATATAAAACCTGATGTGTCAAAGATGAGAAGTTATGTATTATTTCCGATTCTCCAAAACTTTTTCAATCTTTTTCAAGAACATCACCGATTTTCCCCAGTATCCCCCCGACATCCAGACCGCATTCCGCCAGCTCCTCGTCCCGGCTGCCCTGCGGAATGAACCTGTCCGGAATCCCGGCGGGCACGACCCTGTTCCGGAGGCCTCGGGAGGCGACGAATTCCGACACCGCACCGAAAAGCCCTCCGGCCACGCAGCCGTCCTCGAGCGTAAGAAGGACATCGTGCCGCGAAGCGGCTTCCCCCAGCAGGTCAATGTCGAGCGGTTTGATATACCTTATATTATATACGGAAGGAGAGAAACCCATAGAATCCCGGCAGCGGGCGGCAGAGCGAAGAGCCGTCGAAACGACAGGGCCGAGCGCGAGCAGAGCCACTCTTTCTCCGCTATGCAGACACTCTCCCCGACCTACGGGCAGCTGCTCGAATGCGCATTCCCTCCAAGGGACACCCTCTCCGCAGCCGCGCGGATAGCGTATGATGAACGGAGAGTTCTGACGCAGAGCGGTGTACATCAGGTTGCGCAGCTCCAGCTCATCTTTCGGAGCGGCTATTACCATTCCCGGCACGCTGCGGTACGCCGCCAGATCGAAAGAGCCGTGATGCGTCGGCCCGTCTTCCCCCACCACTCCGGCCCGGTCGAAACAGAGCACGACAGGCAGACCCTGAAGCGCCACATCGTGTATAATCTGGTCGTAAGCCCTCTGAGAGAATGAAGAATAGATGTTGCAGAACGGTCTGAGACCGCCCGCCGCAAGACCTGCGGAAAATGTCACCGCGTGCTCCTCCTCTATGCCCACATCGAAAAAGCGCCCGCTCATCTGCTGCGCGAGCAGAGACATTCCGCTGCCGCTCGCCATCGCCGGAGTGATGCCGACCACACGCTCGTCCGCCTTCGCCAGATCCACCAGCGTCTGTCCGAAGACATCCTGATATCTGGACGCGCCTGCGCGGCGTCCAATCCTTGCCCCCGTCTCCGGGTCGAATCTGCCCGGAGCGTGCCACACCGTCGGGTCCGCCTCGGCGGGAGCGTATCCCTTGCCCTTCGTGGTGATGCAGTGCAGAATCCGCGGTCCGCCGATATCCTGCAGTTTGCGCAGAACTCTTGTCATCTCGGTGACATCGTTCCCGTCCACAGGGCCGAAGTATCTGAAGCCCAGCGACTCGAAGAGGTCTCCTCCCGAATCCTTCACGAGATAGGACTTGAAGCCGCGCGCCCATCGCTGAACGGCCTTTCTGAACCCGCTCTCGCCCATCCTGTGCCAGATTCTGTCCTTGACGCGGTTATACGTAGGATGGGTGGTGATCTTCAGAAGATATTTGTGCAGAGCTCCGAGATTCTCGTCTATGGAGCGGTTGTTGTCGTTCAATATGACCAGCAGGTCGGCATCGCTGTCGCCGGCATTGTTCAGACCCTCGAAAGCCAGACCGCCGGTAAGCGCCCCGTCTCCTATGACGGCGACGACCTTACGCTGCTCACACCTGTGCCTCGCGGCTTCCGCAAGCCCCAGCGCTGCAGATATCGAAGTGGACGAGTGGCCGGTGCCGAAGGCGTCGAAGGGACTTTCGTCAATCCTGGGAAAACCGCTGATGCCTCCTCTGGTGCGCATCTGCGCGAACTGTGCGCGGCGACCGGTGAGAATCTTGTGCGCGTAAGCCTGATGGCCCACATCGAACACTATCTTGTCGTAGGGGGTGTCGTACACGTAATGGAGCGCCGTAATGATCTCGACGGCTCCCAGACTCGAAGCCAGATGACCGGGATTCCTCGAACAGCAGTCCACCATATAGGCCCTGATCTCGGCGCAGAGGGCCGGAAGCTGAAGTTCTTCCAGTTTCCGGAGGTCGGCGGGGGAATCGATATGGTCCAGCATTTCTGACATTACGGTATCGCGAAATCCCTGCAAAGGTACTTCTTTTCTTCCGAAAAAAGAGTACATTTGTGACCGTTCGAAACTAGCATTTAAAGAATATGGGTGAAAAAGTAAGCAAACTGATGAATGACTCCCCTCTCGCGAGGTGGACCGTTCTGGCCCTGGTGGCACTGATGATGTTCTTCGCGTATATGTTCGTGGACGTGATGTCCCCACTGAAGTCACTTGTGGAGAGTGACTTGGGATGGAACAGCGGCGTCTTCGGGAAATACGCCGCATCCGAGTACATACTCAACGTCTGCGGTTTTCTCATCATCGCCGGAGTCATTCTGGATAAACTGGGCGTCCGCTTTTCAGGCATACTCTCCGCGGGACTGATGGTTCTCGGAGCCGGCATCAAGTTCGTCGGCATCAGCGACTGGTTCCAGGCCACGGCATTCGCGCAGTGGCTCGGCAGCTGGTGGGTGGAGATGCCGGCAAGCGCCAAAATGGCTTCTCTGGGCTTTATGATCTTCGGCTGCGGCTGCGAGATGGAAGGCACGAACGTCTCCAAGATTCTCGCCAAGTGGTTCAAGGGCAAGGAAATGGCCCTCGCTATGGGACTTGAGATGGCTATCGCCCGTCTCGGCGTATTCGGAGTGATGTGGATCGCTCCGCTCATTTCCGCAAAATTCGACGGCTCCGTCCTCGCCCCTCTGGGGTTCTGCGGCGCACTGCTCGTGATAGGCCTCATCAATTTCATCATCTTCGGAATTATGGACCGCAAGTTCGACAGGCAGCTTGTGGAGGCCGGCCTTGCCACTGAAGAGAAATCTCCTGAAGACGAGTTCCACGTAAGCGACCTCGGAGCGATTTTCAAGAGCAAGATGTTCTGGATCGTGGCTCTGCTTTGCGTACTCTACTACAGCGCGATCTTCCCGTTCCAGAGATATGCCCCGAACTTCCTGGAGGAAACTCTCGGAATCGATGCGGCCTCGGCGGCACAGCTTTTCAGCTGCTTCCCTATTCTGGCGATGGTACTCACCCCGCTTCTGGGCATCTTCCTCGACCGCGTGGGCAAGGGTGCGACTATGCTGATGGCCGGC
>CAVKLO010000260.1:0-3010 GCA_963656985.1 Bulleidia sp.
GTTTATGAACTGAGCGACGCCATCCTGAAAGGAGACTCGGACGAGGTTTCGAAGGAGGTAGGAGACCTGTTCTACCATCTGGTGTTCTATGCGAAAATCGGCGAGGAGAAAGGAGAGTTCGACGTGGCGGACTGTATCCGCAAGGTCTGCGACAAGATGGTGTTCCGCCATCCGCACGTGTTCGGAGCCGAGGCGGGAAAGACTATGAGCGCCAAGGAGATAGCCGATACCTGGGAACTGGTGAAAGCCAAGGAGAAAGACGGGAACAAGACCGTGATGTCGGGGATTCCGTCCTCGATGCCCGCCCTGCTGAAGGCTATGTCGGTGCAGGAGAAGGCCCGCGGCTGCGGCTTCGACTGGCAGCGGAGGGAGGATGTATGGGACAAGGTAAGGGAAGAACTCGCAGAGGCTATGGAGGCGGCCTCCGGGGACTCTCGGCAGCACGCTCTGGAGGAATTCGGAGACCTTATGTTCGCGGTCATCAACGCCGTGCGCCTCTACGGCTTCGACCCGGAGGCCGCGCTCGGAGGGGCGTGCGAGAAGTTCCGCCGCCGCTTCACCTATCTGGAGGAGAACACTTTGAAGAAAGGGCGAAAGCTGTCGGATATGACCCTCGCGGAGATGGACGCCATCTGGGACGAGGGCAAGGCGAAGGGGTTGTAAGTCCGCGCAGAAAAAGGCAGCGGGCGATTCCTAAGCTGTTTCCGGATAATACCTTCTCAGTCAGGATAGAAGAAATCGCGGTGCGGCAGCTTGCCCGAGTACTTCTCGCGGCATTTGCGGAAGAGTTCCGAAGTGGAGCTGCTCAGACGGGGACCTACCCAGGTACCCGTGTTGCTTATGAAAATCCAGCATTCCCCGTCGGGATAATATTTTATGAGGGCCGTCGTTCCGGACAGGGTGCCGGTGCGGGTCCACTCGCCCGTGGGCTTGGTGTCGTTCCAGCCGAGGGCGTAGGTATTTTCATCGAAATATTCCGTCATCTTCCGGACACTTTCCGCAGTAAGGATGTCCGGTACCTCATCGCGTCCGTCTATGGAGGCCACAAGCAGAGCGAGTTCCGCAGAAGAGGCCACCCAGGCTCCCGCACCGGAGAGGGCCCGTATGTCATTGCCGCCGTAGCAGCGCTCCACCAGCCGTCCGGAATTGTTGTATTCATCCGCGGGCGGGTCGTTCTCCTGCATATGGTAGCGGGTCTCGTTCCGGTATTTCTCCGCATAATAGTTATGCGCGATGTGGAAATCGCGGCAGCCGGCCCTTCGCAGCACATTCTCCTGCATCCAGTCCTCATAAGGCTCCCCCGTCACCTTCTCTATGACCATAGAAAGAATCAGATAACCCAGGTTAGAGTAGGACTGGGAGGTTCCCGGGACGAAGGACAGGCGTTTGCGAAGCTGCGAGGCGAGCAGCTGCCGCGCCTGCGGCGGAGTGTCCCATTTATTCTGACGCATAAGGGTTCTGGTGGAGAACATCGGGTCGGAGGCGCCGGCCTTGAATCCGCCCTGATGCCGCAGAAGATGCTCTAGCGTGATGGCATAATAATTCCTGTCCCTGATGGCGGCCGTATAGACGGTGTCGCAGAGTATCCCTTCGGGGCCGAAAACCTTGCTGTCCAGAGACAGGTCGCCCCTCTCGCACAGAGTCATTATCCCCACGGCGGTGACAAGTTTCGATACCGAGGCCATCCTGAGGATGATTCCGGGGGCCATCTCCACGCCGGCCTTCTCGTCGGCCCAGCCGTAGCCCTTGGAATACACCAGGGAGTCATTTCTCATAATGGAAAGAGATGCGCCCCGAAGGTTCCATCTGCTCATGAAATTCCTCACGTTCCGGTCCAGTCCGGCCAGGTCGGATGTGTCGGACATCTCATTGGTGAGGGTGGCGTTCAGATTCCTGAATCTGCGCTCCGGCTCGCTCGGGAGGTTTTCGCCTCCGTCCCGGGTGCAGATATGCAGCGCCGCGAAGGCGGCGATCAGCGCCAGAGTTATTCCCAGCAGATGTGAAGGCCTGAGTTTCATCACCGTATGATTCCTTTTTTCCTGCCGAATTCTATGATGATGTCAGCCGTACCCTCTATGCCGAGCACCGAAGAGTCGATGCAGAGGTCGTAATTGGCGGCAACGCCCCAGTTCCCGAAGGTCACGTAGTTATAGTAAGTCTCGCGGCTGCGGTCTTTCTTGCGTATGAGGCTCTCGGCCTCCGCAGCGCCGATACCCTCGCGCTCGGCGACGTTCCGTACGCGCTGCTCGAGAGGTGCGCTGATGAACACGTCCAGGCATCCGAAGTCGCGGAGAACGTAGTCCGAGGCTCTGCCCACGAAGATGGCGTCGCCCTGTGAGGCTATCGCACGGATGGTCTCGCTCTGGATTTCGAAGAGAGCGTTGTCGTTCAGATAACTGTCACCCGCGCTGTACTGGTTCATTCCGCCGAAGAAAGACTGGAGCGTCAGAAGGCTGGTCTTCTCGTCTCTTTTCCGAAAAAAATCCGGGCTGTATCCGCTGCGTTCAGCAGCCCTGATTATCAATTCATTGTCATAGACTTCTATGCCCAGCTTGCGGCCGAGCGCAAGAGCCGTGCGCTTGCCGCCGCTGCCGAACTGACGGCCGATGCTTATCAATGTCCTGTGTTCCATAGGAGAGGTATTCTTATCTATGAATTACTTATGCTGCTGCCCAGCGAGGAAGCGTCCTCGCCGTCGGAAAGCCGGTTGAATCTTCTGAAGAGCCTCAACACGAAGAAGAGGGTGACAAGTACGCTGACCCCGTCGGAGATGGGGAAACTCAGCCACACGCCCTTGTCCTCCCATAGAAGCGGAAGAGTGTAGAGCAGCGGGAGCAGGAAGAGTATCTGTCGGGAAAGCGAGAGGAAGATGGATATCTTCACCATCCCGAGACACTGGAAGAGCGTTCCGGAAACCATACAGAATCCCACGAAAGGTATGACGAGGTTCGCTACTCTGAGGCCCCGCACAGACAGCTCCTTGAGCATCGGGCCGGCCGTGAATATGCCG
>CAVKLO010000261.1:0-2996 GCA_963656985.1 Bulleidia sp.
GGGCTTACAGGAGGGAAGACGGGGTTTTTGTCGCCCCCATCAATTTGCTGAGGCCTTGACATATGGATTCGGAGGCACGGGATTAAGTGATGACTAAACCGCTCAGAAGCTGTCCGAACGGGAGAGGACGCGGCCGCGGCGGTCGACGCGGATGACTTTCGGGAGGACGGTGAGGTCGAAACTGTCGAGGCAGTCCCGCGCCATTTCGGGGTACTCGCGCTGAAGAGCGTCCATATCCACCATCAGAATCCTGCTTTTGCGGCCTTCGGAGAGTACGGAGTCGATTTTCGACAGCTGCGAGCTGCATCGGGTGCAGCTGCGGCTATAGAAAAAGACGTAGCCGGGGGAGCCTCTGAATCTTCGGAGAGGGTATATGCGTGCCTTCCCGGCGCTGCGCAGAGCTACAGACCGCTCCGATGTGCCCGAAGAAGGAGACGGCCTGAAGTTCCGCCCCTTGAGCAGGCGGGCCGAGACGCTCACATCCGGAAGGCGCTCCCCTACCGGGCAGCGGTCGTAAAGTTCCTGAAGCATAGTGGCATAGGGCAGAAGCTTGATGAGAGCCTCTGTATCCAGACCGCGCCCTATGATCTCGCCGTCCGGGGCCACCAGAAAGATGCGCGGAGTCTGCAGCACCCCGTAGAGCCTCTGGAAATCACTGGAAAGCTCCGGGTCCCAGAGATGATGGACGCTCACGAGCGGCGTTTCATAGGAATAGTTCTTTCCGATGAATTCCTCCCACTCCGTACGGGAAGTCCCCGTATAGACGGCGAACAGGTCGAAGGCATACTCCCCGCCGCGCAGCAGCTGCTTCATCAGAATGGTCTCCACCTTGCATTTAGTGCAGGACGTGTCATAGAAAAAAAGCAGCGAAATCTTCCCGTCCCGGGGCGCAATCTCCTGGCCTCCGCCCATATTCTGAAGAGTCAGACGGGGAGCTGTGCAGCCCAGAAGGGAAATGCGGTTGAAGTCCGCGAAAACCCTGGCGTTCATAAGGTCCGCATCGCTGAGCATCTTCACCTTGCCGGGCGCGAACCACTCGTCGAAGATGTGGATCGCGACCGCCTCGTCGCCCATCAGATGCGAGGTGATGTAGAAGTCATAAGTCCGCAGCGCAATCCTCTGACGCAGAAGAGAATCCTCGCAGGAAGAAATCAGAAAGTCGCACTCCCTCGCCTTGACCCGCTCAGTCTGGGGAGCGAGAGCCATAAGGTATTCGGACAGCTTCGCGTCCAATGCCGCAAGGGCCGCGCTGTCGGGTCTGCGCACAGCGGAAGAGTCGGCGGTGAGGGGAAAGCCCGCGCCGATGAGACCAATGGAGGGAGCGGCAGACGAGAAAGAGTCGTCGGAAGAAGCATTGGCCGCAAGGCCGCCGGAGCTTGAAACTCCCGGGGAGGGAGAAGCATTGGCCGCAAGGCCGCCGGAGACCGCGACTGCAGGGAGGAGAGCGGCGGCGAGAATGAGGGCGAATGCGGAAAAGAGAGCCTTGCGCGACATAGAAAGTCTTATAGTTCAGGAAGTTTCACGCCCTCGGACATAAAGAGCGAGGTGTCGCCGTGATGCTGCAGCAGGTCGCGGACGGCGGAGGAGGAGATATGCGCGAATTCCTGGGCCGTCGGGATGATGATGGTCTCGATCTGCGGCGCGAGACGGCGGTTCGCATCGGCGATGGCGCGCTCGTTCTCGAAGTCGAGCATATTGCGCACGCCGCGGACTATATGGTGGATTCCCAGCTGCCTGCAGATGTCCACGGTGAGGCAGTCGTAATGGATGACGCTCACGCCTTCCAGTCCGGAGACCGTCTGACGGATGATGTCGAGGCGCTGCTCCATATCGAAGAAGCCGCGCTTGTCCTGATTTATGCCGACGGCTACGACCACCTCGTCGAACATAGTGAGCGCACGCTTGAGGATGTTGAGATGTCCTGCGGTGAAAGGGTCGAAAGACCCGGGAAACAATGCTTTTCTGCTCATAATCAGCTGTCCGGATGAAGATTTATCATAACTGCCAGTCTATCGGGGCCTTGCCCTGAGAGACCAGGATGGAGTTCGTCTGCGAGAAATGTCTGCAGCCGAAGAAGGCGCCGCGGGCCAGAGGCGAAGGGTGCGCGGCTTCCAGAACATAGTGCCTTGAAGTGTCGATGAGCGGGCGCTTGGAGCGGGCGAAATTCCCCCAGAGCAGGAAAACCACGCCCGAGCAGTTCCGGTTTATGCAGCGTATCACCGCATCAGTGAACTCCGTCCAGCCGTAGGAGCTGTGCGAAGCCGCCTGCCCCGCGCGGACAGTAAGCACCGCGTTCAGCAGCAGCACGCCCTGACGCGCCCAAGGCTCCAGATTCGTCCGTCCGCTCATCCTGACGCCGAGGTCGCTTTCGACCTCCCTGAAAATGTTCTTCAGCGAAGGCGGAGGCGCGACTCCGTCCGGAACGGAAAAGGACAGCCCCATCGCCTGATGCGGACCGTGATAGGGGTCCTGACCGAGAATGACCACGCGGACTTCGTCCAATGGCGTAAGCTCGAACGCCCTGAATATCAGGCTTCCCGGAGGATAGACGGTCTGTCCTTCGCGCTTCTCCCGATGAAGCCGTCCGACAAGAGACTGAAAATAAGGCTTGTCGAATTCTTCCTCCAGAGCCGCCTTCCAGCTTTCTTCCATCCTCACGTCCATAGCCGCTAAGCGAAAATGAAGGATATCACGTCGTCTATGGTCTTCACGTAGTGGAAGGAGAGCCCCTTGACATAGATTTCCTTTATGTCCTCTATGTCCTTGCGGTTATCCTCGCAGATGACGATGGTGTCCACGCCGGCCCGCTTGGCCGCCAGAATCTTCTCCTTGATGCCTCCCACAGGGAGCACGCGCCCGCGCAGAGTCATCTCGCCCGTCATCGCTATGCCGCTCTTTACGGCACGGCCGCGCAGGGCGGAAACCATAGAGCTGACCATAGTTATGCCGGCCGAAGGACCGTCCTTAGGCACTGCCCCCTCGGGAACGTGGACGTG
>CAVKLO010000262.1:0-2984 GCA_963656985.1 Bulleidia sp.
ACGTGAGGGTCTCCATTCTGGGACATCTCCAGAGGGGCGGCACTCCGACCGCCAAGGACAGGATTCTCGCGAGCCGTCTCGGAGTGGCCTCCATCGAGGCCCTCAGGGAGGGGCAGAGGAACATTATGGTAGGCATCAGCAATGACGACATAGTCTATGTGCCTATCTCCAGGGCCGTCAAGTGGGACAAGCCTATCGACAAGGAACTCATAAACGTATTGAGCATACTTTCCATATAGGAATCTGCAGAACTATGCTTGAAGTCGGAATCAAAGGCCGTCAGGAAATGGTCGTGACGGAAGAACTCACTGCCGGACATATCGGCAGCGGTACCGTGAGGGTGCTTGCCACCCCTATGATGGTTTCACTTATGGAGCGGACTTCGCGCCTGAGCGTGAAGCCCTTCCTCGAAGAGGGGCAGGAGACCGTGGGCACCCGCGTGAACGTAAGCCACGTGGCCGCCACTCCGGTGGGGATGAAAGTGTGGTGCGAGAGTACCCTTACGGAGGCGGACCGCCGCCGGCTGGTCTTCAGGGTCCGGGTCTTCGACGAGTGCGGACCGGTGGGCGAGGGCGAACACGAGCGCTTCATCATAGACGAGAAGAAGTTTCAGGAAAAGACCGACGCGAAGGCCGCTTCGAAGAATCTGTGAGGAAATCTCAGGCCCAGGCTTGGGAAATTGTTTTTTTCTGATTAATTTTGCGCCCGTTTAAACGCACTTTAAAATTTTAAAGCAATGAAAAAAGGTTTACATCCCGAAAACTACCGTCTTGTAGCTTTCAAGGATATGTCAAACGAGGTAGTGTTCATCACGCGCTCTTGCGTGAACACCAAGGAGACCATCGAGGTCGAAGGTGTCACCTACCCTCTCGTGAAGGTCGAGATTTCGAATACGTCTCACCCGTTCTACACCGGCAAAACGAAGATCGTCGATACCGCCGGACGAGTTGATATGTTCTATCAGAGATACAAGAGCAGAAAGAAATAGTTTCTTTCTCCACGGAAAAGAAAAGGCGCGGACTGCAAAGTCCGCGCCTTTCGCTCCTCCCTCCGGCCGCCCCTTGACATCCGGCCTTGTTTTTTCCGTCATTGCCGGCCTTTTTTGTCATTGCCGGCCCCGACCGACAATCCCGTCTTTCACTGCGTCCGCGCCGTGACATCCTCTATAGTTCTGTTAAGGCCGGGTATCCCCTTAGTCATTGCCCGCCCCCGACCAGACCTCGGGAGCGCAATCCTTTCTTCGGACGGCTCCGCCGTCCAATGCGTTCCCGAAGTCTGCCGGAGCGCTGCTACAGCGAGATTCGTCTTGCCACCGGTCTTTACGCCCGCCGCAAGTCAGCCTGTGCATCGATATGTACGAAAAACGTTTTATCCGTACACATCGATGTATAAAAGTACATCGAGATGTACGCTTTGCCTGCGTTTTGAACATCTCGATGCACTCCGCCTCTCTCTGCGGCCTCCGGCCTGCCCGTAGGGAGCGTTTCCCGCCATTTTTACTCCTTACTTGAAATCCGACAGCGGTGGGGAGGCAAGGGTCAGGGGCCGCAATCTTTTCCTCGGCCGCTCCGCGTCCAATGCGGCCCCGTGACCCTTGCCTTCCCACCGTACCGGCACCGTCCATTGAACTTGGATAATTTCCATTCATAATCGGCTACGACCGCGCATCCATTTTTCGTATTGCCGGCTCGGCTTTCACGTCATTGCCGGCCCTGACGTTCACGTCATTGCCGGCCTTGACCGGCAATCTCATCTTCCACTGCGCCATCTCTTCTTTTCCGTGCTTTTGCGAGTCAATCCAGCAGACCCTTTATTGACAGCTCTATTGTCCTATAATAGTATGGCTTATCGGGTGTCCCGATGCGGAAAACAGGAAAAAGGTGCGGACTTTGCAGTCCGCGCCTTTCGCTTTTCCCTCCGCCCGGGAGCGGAATGTCATTTTTCAAGACACTCCTTAAGCCAAGATACGGTCTCGGCTTTCGCGTTGATCATTTTAGCGTATTTCATTATGGACTTGGCGAAAGCGGACAGGGCCAGTTCGGCTGAAGAATCATATAGCCGAAGTCTGGAGTATTCCATAATCGATATTATGGCACAATAAGTTCCCAATCTTCCGTAACGTGCAGCGACCTGACGGACTCCTGTGTGGTCAAAACTTGCACTTTTGCCATAAACGAAGAGGGAGCGTCCCAGATTTGCTGCCTTAAATTTCGTTATCGCGTGCTGAACATCCTGCTCGGAAAAATCCTTGTCCTTTATTTCAATCGAAGATTCCAGTACCCATTTCCCTTTCGAGGGGGCGGATGTCGGTCTCACGTAGATGTCGATATCTCCTGTTTCCTTGGAGGAAGCTCCACACTCGTTTACCTTATGCGCCACCACTCTATGCAAAGGGAAGCATAAAGACTCTAAACTTGCTACGACAAGCGGACAGGTTTCGCCGTCGCAGGTTCTTTCCGTAAGCCTGTCCACATAATCCAGAATGGCCTGGACGTTCTCATCGGAAAACGCAATGCCCTCAAAAGAAAACTTCCGTCCATATTCACGGCTGATACTTCTGACGACATACACTGCGTACGAAAGATATTTGAAGGCCTCGCCCCTCGTTCGTATACGTGAAAGGATGTCTATCAGACCGGAGAGCGTTTCTTTGTCGTTTCCGCTGCGAACAGCATTGTCGAGCGATAACCTCTTGAAACGGGCCGGCTTGTTAAGAAACGGCTCGTTCGAGCCGCCCAGACCATAGGGTGCATATTCGCGTTCAAATGGGACAACAACTGTATGACACAAGTCCCGCGCATTATATGCACCGGGCGAGCTGTCTCTGGTCTGAATGCTCAAGGAATCTACATCTTCATTAGTCGCCTTGGCTACAAGGGCGGTGAAAAGCACATATCTGTATGTTTTGTGAGTCCCCTTTAAGATGCCGCCGATGGCTCGGGAGATGTCATCGTTTATCTCCTGCCGGCCTGCCAGCGCCTCAC
>CAVKLO010000263.1:0-2977 GCA_963656985.1 Bulleidia sp.
CTTCAACGACAAGAGCGTCACCGAGAACACCCGCGTATCTTACCCTATCTATCACATCAACAACATCGTACGTCCGGATTCCCACGGCCCTGCCGCAAAGCAGGTCATCTTCCTCTCCGCAGACGCTTTCGGAGTTCTCCCTCCGGTATCCATCCTCACCCCCGAGCAGACGAAGTACTACTTCCTCTCCGGCTTCACGGCCAAGCTCGCTGGCACGGAGCGCGGCATCACCGAGCCTACTCCGACCTTCTCCGCCTGCTTCGGCCAGGCCTTCCTCGAGCTGCATCCTACGAAGTACGCTGAGGAACTCGTGAAGAAGATGAAGAAGAGCGGCGCCAAGGCTTATCTCGTGAACACCGGCTGGAACGGCACAGGCAAGCGCATCTCCATCCGCGACACCCGAGGCATCATCGACGCGATCCTCGACCATTCCATCGATGCGGCTCCTACGAAGCAGATTCCTTACTTCAACTTCACCGTTCCTACTTCCCTGAAGGGTGTGGATCCGGCGATCCTCGACCCTCGCGACACCTACGCTCAGGCGTCCCAGTGGGAGGAGAAGGCGAAGGATCTCGCCGCCAGGTTCATCAAGAACTTCAAGAAGTACGAGTCCAATCGCGCCGGCAAGGCCCTCGTGAAAGCGGGTCCTCAGCTCTAGTCGCTTTCGCGACCAATATTTAATCGGCCGGAAGGAGGCGTTAGCTCCTTCCGGCCAATTTCGTTCTCTCCTCCTCCCCGTCCTGCCCGACGTGCTTTGCCGTCATTCCCGACGTGATCGGGCATCCCGTGGCTCGAAGGGATTCCCGGTCAAGCCGGGAATGACGCGAAAACATCAGTCGGCGAAGTCCAGCTCGGCCAGAAGGGAACCCGCTCCGCAGACCTTGTCCACGACGAAGAGCAGGTATCTGATGTCGAGACAGATGTTGCGGCAGAATTCAGGGTCGAAGGCGACATCGCTCATCGTTCCCTCCCATACGCGGTCGAAATTGATACCGATCAGATTCCCGGCCGCATTGATCACAGGAGAACCGGAATTGCCCCCGGTGGTATGATTGTCCGCGATGAAGCAGACAGGCGTGTCTTCGTAGCCGCCCCCGGCATACAGATCGCGCAGACTCTGAGGAATATTGTAGTCGTAGATGTCAGGGTTATCCTTCTCCATTATGCCCTTCACGGTGGAGACGTGTCTGTAGCGAATGCCGTCCGCAGGCTCGTAGGCCCCGACCTTGCCGTAGGCCACCCGCAGGGTCAGATTGGCGTCCGGATAGAAGGACTTCTGAGGCTCGAATTCCATCTGCCCGCGCATATAATCGCGGTACAGCGAGGTGATTTCAGCCGACAGCCGGCTGTACTCCGGAGTGAGGACCTCATTGTAATGCTTCACGAAAGCCTTTCTGAACGCGTAGGCCGGAGTCTCTTCGATACCTTCAAGCCTGCCGCCGCAGAGTGCCTCCGAGAAGACCTCGTCCGCCCAGGCCTCGACGCTGCCCAGACGCTCCATAGACTCGAAATAGTATTCCGGCTTGAACTCGTCCGCGACCCCCGTCGCATAAGCCTTCATAAGCGCGATGAAGGACTCCTTGTCGATATCGAGGTTCCAATCCTTGTAGAAATTGGCCGCAGAGGCCTCTGCGGCGGCCTCATCCTTCGCGGAAGCGTAATTCGAAGCGAACTGCGGCAGTTCCACTGCCAATGCCGACTCGTAGGTGTACTCGCGGGCGAAATTGTACGGCTCAAGCAGGGTGTAGAGCGAGTCGAGTCGCTCGAGCACACCCTCGTATTGGCCGCCTGCGGCCCAATCTCGGAACGCCTGCTCGTAGGCTTCCTTGCTCGCGACGGTGTGCATTTTGCGGATGCCGCGCATCTCGCCCTGCCACTTTTTCCACGCGTTGGCGACGTTCGCGTTTTTCGAGGCGTACTGGATGCGTACCGCCGGGGAGGCGCTCATATATTTCTTCTGAATGTCGAGGCGGAGGGTGCGGAGGGAGATTTTCGCAGGGTCGGAAAGTTCTGATATATAGCGCACTGCGTCTGAAGTGATGTACTCTCTGGTGGTGCCCGGGAAGCCGTAGATGAAGGTGAAGTCGCCCTCGCTCACGCCGGTGCGGGATATCCGGAAATGCCGCTTCGGGGTGAACGGGATGTTCTCCTCGCTGTAGGGGGCGGGCTCGTTGTCCTTTCCGGCATAGACGCGGAAGATGGAGAAGTCGCCGGTGTGGCGCGGCCACATCCAGTTGTCGGTGTCGCCGCCGAATTTGCCTATGGACGAAGGCGGTGCGCCTACGAGACGCACGTCGGTATATACTTTATACACAAAGAGATAGTAGCGGTTGCCGTAGTAGAGGCTCTCGACTGAGGCTTTGCAGCCCTTGCGGCCTTCCAAGGCTCTTTCGCGTATCTGGCTTATGGCCTGCTGCGGATCGTCTGCCGAGGTGACTTCGTCGGTGACGTCCTGCATATAATCGAGGAAGCTGACGCTGAGTCCCGGATTCGGGAGCTCCTGCTCGCGCTTGAGTGCCCAGAAGCCGTCCTTGAGGTAGTCGTGCTCGACGCTGCTGTGCTTCTGGATGTAGCTGAAGCCGCAGTGGTGGTTCGTCAGGAGCAGGCCTTCATCAGAGACGAGTTCGCCGGTGCAGCCGCTTCCGAAGAGCACGACGGCGTCTTTGAGTGAGGCCCGGTTAATGCTGTAGATGTCCTCTGCGCTGAGCTTGAAGCCTTTGGACTGCATATCGCTGATGCGTTGGGAGATGAGCGACGGGAGCCACATCCCTTCGTCCGCGGCTGCCGGAATCGCTGTCAGAGCCACCAGAATGATGGCGGAAAGTGTCTTTTTCATATAATGGTCAGTTTTTTTCGTTTTTCTCTCGGCGGGTCCGGGTGAGGACAAAAAAAGGCGGCTAATCACTTAGTCACCTTTTCCGGGAGCCACTCATCAGGCTCGAACTGACGACCTGCGCGTTACGAATGCGCTGCTCTA
>CAVKLO010000264.1:0-2961 GCA_963656985.1 Bulleidia sp.
CCACAGCCCAGATCGCCGAGGCTCTCGTGGCCGCCGGTTTCGAGGTGGAGAAGAAGAACATCGAGATCGTTTCCGAGGAAGTGAAGGAAGCGGGTGTTTACGATGCCAAGGTAAAGTGCTACAAGGGCGTTTACGCCGATCTCAAGTTCGAGGTCATCGCAGCCGAGTAGCTCTTCGCGAAGATAGTTTGAGATTGGCCGGGCCCGTCGGGACCCGGCCAATCTTTCGTCATTGCCGGCTCGACCGGCAATCCCGTCGAGGCACGGGATGACCGAGCACGTCGGGCATGACGCACGTAGGGCATGACGGAGAGCTAGTCGGGCATGACGCAGGTCGGGCATGACGGAGAGCTAGTCGGGCATTACGCCCGCCGCGAGCCTGGACAGAGCTTCCAGATAGTAGTAATCGGCATACGTAAGCGCGATGTCCACCTCGGACTGCCCGGGGAGATTCCCCACGCTATGCTTCAGAAGAAAGCCCCCGTTCTGTCCGGCCCTGGCGAGATACTCCTCGGTGGACAGCGTGCGGAGCTGCCCCCTGGCCATCTCCAGACAGGCCTGCGAAAGGTCGGAGTCTGAGCTGAGAGCGGAGAGTTCGGCGAAGGCTGAGGCCATAATCGCGGCGGCTGAAGCGTCCTTCGGGGCTGACGGTATGGCGGGGTCATCGAAGTCCCAGTAAGGGACACCGTCCGAAGGCAGACGGGAGAGCAGCATACGGGCTATGCCCGAAGCCCGGTCCAGAAACTCCTGAAGCCCTGTCTCCCTGTACATCATAGTATAGCCGTAGAGGGCCCAGGCCTGGCCGCGCGCCCAGGCGGAATCATCCGAGTATCCCTGAACGGTCCGCTTCGAGCGGACGGCACCTGTGGACGGATCGTAATCCACGAGATGATACGAGCTGAAATCCTCGCGGAAGGCATTGCGCGCGGTAGTGCGCGCGTGCGCGATGGCCACATCCCGAAGAGCATCGTTGCGGAACTGACGAGCGGCGAACGTGAGCAGCTCCAGATTCATCATATTGTCTATTATCACCGGATACATCCAGTCATCGCGGACGAAATCCCAGCTCCTGATTGCACCGGCGGCGGGACTGAAGCGGGCCGCGAGCTTCTCGGAGGCCTCGAACAGTCTGCCGAGCCAGCGACGGCTGCCGGTGACGCGGTAAGCCTGACCGTAGCTGCACATCATCTGGAAGCCTATGTCGTGGTCAGTCTTCTGACGCACCAGAAGGTCCAGCTTGGCGCTGTTGCGCTCCGCAGCCTCCAGAATCCGCTCTTCGCCCGTGTAGGCGTAAGTGAGCCAGAGCGAACCCGGGAAGAAACCGCTGCACCACCATCCGATGTCGGAAGTCTCGTATCCCCCCGCTTCGCTGAACGAGCGCGGAGTCCGGTCCGCCGGAGTCGCGGCATCGAGCAGCGTCAGCTGCCGGGCGGCCAGGGCGAAGACCCTGTCCGCCAATTCCGCATCGCTTTCCAGCCTTCTGAGGGTCGTCACCGCATTCAGGCTCTCCCCCGGCTGGAGCACGAATTCGAAACCGACTATGCTTACTCCCGGATTAGGCTCGTTGCAGACATTCAGTTTGGACTTGTAGTCCTTGGGATTCCCGGACCATATATGATATTTCACCCTCGGCTGGTCGGCGCTGAGTTTCATCGTTATCCCTCCGCTGTTCAGCAGTATTCCGTCTTCGCAGAGGCTCGCCTCGGCCCCGGTGACCATAGACCAGCGCACCGTGGCACTGCTCCCCGCCGGAGCCTTCAGGCTGTCCCGAACCTCCAGATATGCGTTCCACCTTATGGCGGCAGTCCTTACCGCATACTCCAGATCGCCCCCGAAAAGCGAGGTCAGGTCGAAAGTCCCGCCCTTCGCCCTGTCGTCGCAGAAGGACTTCAGCAGACTCGCCTTTCCCGCAGAGCGGTGGTCCCTGTCATTCACGGTGAGCGTGTTATGCTGGCGGTTGTTCATTCTGAACAGAGCCCAGCGCAAAGACCCGTCGGAGAGGTTCCAGAAATCTCCGCCGAGTTTCTTTATCGGATTCTCCACGATCTGATAGCTCTGCCTCTCCAGGTCGGCGGCCCAGCGTATGCCGTAGGCATCGAAGACGAAAGAGCCTCCGTCCAGATGCGAATGGGAAGTCGAAGGGCTTCCACCCTTGATTCCCAGATACATAGCATCATCCTCCCAGCCCGAGCGCACCATAACTACCGGCGTGATTCCCTTTCCGGCGAAGATGAGGCTTTCCGGCTCTGTAATCTCGGACTCCAGCGGCAGACGCGAAGCGTAGAGGGTCAGCAGAGGCAGGAGCCTGTAATTCTCGGTATCGCAGTACTTGCCCTCGCGGAGTTTGCGTATCTCGCCGTAGAGAAGCGAAGGACGGGAGAATCTGTCGGCGAAATACCACAGCGGATAGAAAGGCTGGTCGTCGCCGATATTGTCCGAATAATTGAAAAGCTTGCCCGCCGTACCCCTGCTGTGCAGGATATAATCCGCGGTCCTGTCGAAGCCCAGACAGTTCGAAAGCCCATAATCAGTTCTCAGCACCGAGTCCATCGCCGAGAGCATAAGAATTTCATACAGAGTTCCGTAGCTCCAGTAATCCGGCCCTTCCGCATAGTTTCCGTCAGGCGCGTAGATGCTGTTCATAACCGGCATATTCGTAAGCACCGCGTCGTCGAGCACCCCTCGCGCGGCATCTGGACAGCTGTCCATAACGGCGAGCGCGGCGAGCGCAAGACCGGAGTTGCAGACCTGATTCCAATTGCTCTCGCTCGTACGGTACCAGTTGTAGAGGGAGTTCTTTGCCGGCGCGAAGGCCAATTCCTGAATGGCCTTTACGGCCAATTCTCTGGTCTCGTCGCTCAGGGCGTCGTAGAGCCAGTCATAACCTATGGCGACTGCGGCGGCCATCTCCGCGACATCCAGAAAATGCGAAGGGTTCCAGGAGCTGAAGGAGCACACCGAG
>CAVKLO010000265.1:0-1427 GCA_963656985.1 Bulleidia sp.
GCTCTCCTCCAGAACGAAGGCCATCATCCCCGTGCATCTTTTCGGGCAGAGCTGCGATATGGAGCCGATTCTGGATTTCGCGAGTGAGCACGGCCTCTACGTTATCGAGGACAATGCCCAGGCGATGGGAGCCGAATACTCTTTCAGCGACGGCAGGAAGGTCAAGACCGGTGCGATGGGAACCGTCGGCTGCACATCCTTCTTCCCGACTAAAAATCTCGGCTGCTACGGGGACGGAGGAGCGATATTCACCGAAGACGAGGAACTTGCAGAGAGGATACATATGGTGGCCAACCACGGCCAGAGGGTCAAGTATCATCACGATGTGATCGGCTGCAATTCCCGTCTGGACAGCATTCAGGCTGCCATTCTGGATGTGAAGCTGAAGCATCTGGACGAATATTGCGCCGCACGCCATAAGGCGGCGGCTTATTACACGCAGCGGTTCAGGGCGTTCGACCCGGAGGAGAAATACTTCGTCACGCCCGAAGAGTTGCCGGCCAGCACGCACGTCTATCATCAATATACGCTGAAAATAAAGGACGGAAAGCGTGACGGGCTGAAGGCCCATCTTGCCCAGAGCGGCATCCCGAGTATGATTTACTATCCTCTGCCTCTTCAGGAGCAGAACGCCTTCAGGCACATAACGCGGGCGGCCGAGCCTCTGGAGAATTCCCGCGTCTGCGCATATTCGGTACTGTCTCTGCCTATCCACACGGAGATGACGAGGGAGATTCAGGACCGGGTCATAGCCGCAGTCGAGAGTTTCTTTGCTTAGGACCATTTTCCCGAAGATGCCCCGAATCCTTACTGACAGTCTCCACAGAATCGCTTACTCCACCGATGCCTCGGCCTATCGGGAGGTACCGCTTGGCGTAGCCTATCCCGAGACGGTGGAGGACGTGGTCGCCCTGCTCGGGGAGGCGCGTCAGCGTCATACCTGCCTGATTCCCAGAGCCGCCGGAACATCCATCGCCGGCCAGGTCGTGGGAAGTGGGATAGTCGTGGACATCAAGGGGTGGAACAGGATTATAGAAATCAATGCCAAGGAAAAATGGGCGAGGGTGCAGCCCGGGGTGGTAAGGGATGAGCTGAACATCCGCCTCCGGCAATACGGACTCCAGTTCAGCCCGGAGACTTCCACCAGCGACCGCTGCTGCATAGGCGGGATGTTCGGGAACAACTCCTGCGGCACGCATTCGCTGATTTACGGCAGCACGCGCCATCACGTGCTCGCCTGCAAGGGAGTGCTGTCTGACGGGACCCTGTTCGACACGGAGAGGGCCGGAGAGCCCGGGTACCGCTCAGCGCGACCGCTGCTCGACGGCGCGTTGCGCGTGTTGGAGGATTGGGCGGCGGATGCCGCCACAATGACGCTTCTCAAAGCGAACTTTCCCGACAGGAGCCTCCGGCGACGGAGCTGCGGC
>CAVKLO010000265.1:1437-2961 GCA_963656985.1 Bulleidia sp.
GCCATAGACGAGGCGGCGGAGGTAGTGAGGGACCGTCAGGGACCCGCGCTGTGCAAGCTGCTCGCCGGCTCGGAGGGCACTCTGGCGTTCATCACGGAGGTGAAAGTCTCGCTCGACCCTCTGCCCCCGGTGGAGACGATGGCGGTATGCGCACATTGCGGCACATTGGCGGGGAGCTTCCCCGCCAATCTCATAGCTCTCCGGCATCATCCGGCCGCCGTGGAGCTGATGGACGGGAAGATTCTGGAGCTGAGCCGGCAGAACATCGAGCAGGAGCGTAACAGCTTCTTCGTGGAGGGGAATCCGGCTGCGCTGCTGATCGCTGAATTCCGGGGAGAGACGAGGGAGGAGATTGACGCTCGGGCGGATGCCTTCGAGGCTGAGGCGCTGGCTTCCGGTCTGGTCTATACCTGCACGAGGGTTTATGGAGCGGACGTGTCCAAGGTCTGGGCGCTAAGGAAGGCGGGTCTCGGCGTGCTGGGCGGAATGAAGGGGGACGCGAGGCCGGTAGGGGTGATAGAGGATACGGCGGTGGCTCCCGAACGGCTGCCGGACTATATGAGGGATTTCACTGCGATGCTGGAGCGGCTGAACACCTCGTGCGTGTACTATGGACATATCAGCACGGGGGAACTGCATCTGAGACCGATACTTAATCTGAAGACTGCGGAAGGACGCAGGCTTTTCAGGGAAATTGCCGTCGAGACGGCGCTATTGGTGCGTAAGCACCGGGGGAGCCTGAGCGGCGAGCACGGGGACGGGAGGCTGAGAGGGGAGTTCATCCCGCTGATGTACGGCGAGCAGGTGTATCGGATGATGCGGGAGGTGAAACGCCGCTGGGATCCGGACGGGGTGTTCAACGTGGGCAAGATCGTCGATACGCCTCCGATGGACGAGTGGCTGCGCTTCGCTGTGGGGCAGGAGTATAAGGTGGAGGAGGAACTCTCGCGCGGCGGGACTTATTACAATTGGCGTGCGGCGTTCGACGAGTGCAGGGTGGAAGGGGTGAGCGGAGTGCGTTCGCAGACTCACGCGATGATGTGCTCGGTGGAGCAGTGCAACGGCGCCGGAGTCTGTCTGAGGTCAGGATTGGCCGGAGGCACTATGTGCCCGGCCTACAAGGTGAGCAGCGACGAGACCCGCTCCACTCGGACGAGGGCTAATGTGCTGCGGGAGATACTGACAAGGGGTTATGAGAGTGAGGCTTTCAGTGAGGTGAAGGCGGGAGGGAGCGTCTTCGACATCCCGGAGCTTGCGGAGGTGCTGGATTCCTGTCTCGCCTGCAAGGGCTGCCTTTCGGAGTGTCCGTCGAATGTGGATATCACCAGGCTGCGCTCGGAGGTCCTGCAGCAGAAATACGACAGGAACGGCACTCCGCTGCGTTCGTGGCTGGTGGCAAGGATGGCGGCGGTGGAATCATTGGGCGCGGCTGTGCGCCCGCTGTATAATTTCTTCGCGGGCTGGCCGCTTTCGGCCCTGCTCATCAAGAAGGTGGTGCGCTTCGCTTCCGAGCGGAACATCCCG
>CAVKLO010000266.1:0-2961 GCA_963656985.1 Bulleidia sp.
CAGACGTATGGTCTGGAGGAGCTTCCCGAGACCTTCGAGGGCGAAGAACTCCGGCTGTACGGGTATGAGTACAGAGTCCGCCGCCGTGAGCGAATTCACGGTCACGAGCCCCAGGGAAGGGGAGCAGTCTATGATGATGTAGTCGTAACTGTCCCGGACGGGGGCGAGCGCCTTTTTCAGCAGCTGCTCCTTGTCCGGAGAGTCGAGCATCTCTATCTCCACGCCCACGAGGTTTATATGGGAGGGGATCATATGAAGATTGTCGATTTCGGTCTGGATGAGGGCGTCCTCCACGGGCAGCGTTCCGATCATAACTTCGTAGAGTGTCCTCTTCTCGTCGCCGTCGGGAGAAAAGTTCAGCCCGGAAGTGGTGTTCGCCTGAGGGTCGGCGTCCACGATGAGCACTTTCTTCTCGAGCACCGCAAGGGACGCGGCCAGATTAATGGCGGTCGTGGTCTTTCCCACTCCGCCTTTCTGGTTCGCTATAGCTATAATCTTTCCCATAACAATTTCGGTATAAGTGAAGATAAAAACATACCTGTTCGTTTTTTCATCACTAAAACACGCAAAGCTACGAAAATTATTCCATATTTCCGGGAAGATTCCGAAAGTCCGGAAGAAATGTATAACTTTGTCCTCCGTGCAGGAGCCGCAGCGGCGGCCGGCTTATCGGAAAGGACATCTCGGATGAATTTGGGAAACACTACCTGGTACATAATCGTGAATCCGCACGCGGGTTCTGGCAAGACCATACACGAGTGGGAAGTGGCAGAGAAGAAACTCGCCGCCTGCTCGGTCCCTTACGTCTCGGTCTTCACTGACCACAAATATCACGCGGAAGAATTGGCCTACAAGGCCTCCGGAAATGGATTCCGGCGCTTTCTCGCCGTGGGCGGGGACGGCTCCGTGCACGAGACGCTCAGCGGGATGATGCGCTGGAGTGCCGAAAACGGAGTGCCGAGCGGGGAGTTCACGCTGGGCGTGATTCCCATAGGCTCGGGGAACGACTGGATCAAGTCTCTGAACGTTCCGCACGATACTGAGAAGGTCGTGCAGCTGCTCGCCCGGGAGTCCTTCACCCGGCAGGACGTCATCAGGGTGACGGCTGCGGGAGGCAAGGTCTGCACTATGGCGAACATAGGCGGAACGGGTTTCGACTCGCACGTCTGCGCACGGGTGAACACGCAGAAGGAGGCCGGACACAGAAGCGCCAGGATATATGTGAATGCGCTTTTCCATACCATACTGAACCTTAAGCGTTTCCGGGCGGAGATAGTCTGCGACGGCAGGATTCTCTACAGCGGCCCCTGCTACTCCATAGCCTTCGGGAACGGACGTTACAGCGGCGGCGGTATGAAGCAGACCTGCGACGCGCTCATAGACGACGGTATGATAGACGTGATGGTGGTTCCCGTCGTATCCGTATTCGCCATAATCCGGGAAGTCCGCAGGGTCTTCGACGGGACTACCAGCAGTTCGTCCAGAATCATCTATTCCCGGGCCAGGGAGATTCACGTGGCCCCGCTCGACGCGAGATCCTCGGACATAGTGGAGATGGACGGCGAGATAGTGGGCAACCTTCCGCTCGTTCTCGAAGCGACTGGGCAGCAGGTGAACGTGGTCTGCGGACCCGCCAAGTGAGCTGCGCATCCCGGCCTTCCGCCCGACCGGAGCGGGGCTTTGCGGACGCGGGCGCTTCGTAACGATTTAGGGAGCGGTCTTTTTCTTTTTATACCATAAAAGGCATATCTTTGCGGCGGAATTTAACGTCCGCTTCTATGAAAAAGTATTTGATATCTGCTTTGGCTCTCGGTCTTGCCGTTTCCTGCGGCAATCCGGCTAAGGAGCCTGTACAGTCTCTTCTCAGCGAGTATGCGACTGTGGAAATCGGGAAAGAGAATACCCCTCTGCTTCAGGGTATCAGTGACAACGGCCGCGAGGTCCTTAATCTCTATCGTTTTGCAGCCATCGAGGCAGGCAATATCTATTGGCAGCAGGCATTCGGCGACAAGACGTCCATCGACGCTCTCGAGGACGGTCCGGTAAAGCAGTATGCCTATATTAATTACGGCCCTTGGGACAGGCTGACCGGCAAGTCATTCGTCGAGGGCTACGGCGGGCGGCCGGCGGGACTCCGCTTCTATCCGGAGGATATGACGGCGGAGGAGTTCGAGGCGTTCTCCGACCCGCTGAAGAACAGCCCCTATACCCTTATCCGCAGAGCCGAGGACGGTTCCCTGAAGTGCGTGTGGTATCACGAGGCGTATAAGGAGAGCATAGACAAGATCGGCAACTACCTCAGGGCAGCCGCCGACATCACCATCGTTCCGGGCGTGAAGGAATATCTGCTCGCCAAGGCGGAAGCCCTCGCTACGGACGATTATCTCTCCAGTGACTGCAAGTGGCTTGAGATGGACAGCAAGATGGACCTGGTTCTCGGACCGGGCGAGGCGAAGGATGACTGTCTCTACGGCATCAAGCGCTCGTATGAGGCTTATGTGGTTCTGAAGGATGTGGAGCGCAGCGACGCGGTCAAGGCGTTCAGCGAAACTCTCGCCGGAACGGAAGCCGCCGAAAGCTTCGCGGTGAACGACATTTCCGTATGCGACGCTCTCTACTACGCGGGAGCCGCGGACGCGGGCATCAAGGACATAGCCATAAATCTGCCGCAGGAATCCGCTGCGGCTGCCGGCAAGAGTGCGCGCACCCTGCTGATGCAGAATGTGATAATGGCCAAGTTCAATACCATACTCAAGCCTCTCGCGTCCCTTCTTCTGAGCGATGAGGACAAGGTGCACGTCAGCGACGAGGCCTTCTTCTGGATCACCGCTTTCCGCGAGCTTTCCCATCCGCTCTCGGCGGTGCGCTCTTCCGAAGGCGGCGCGGAGCCGCTCGGCAATCTCGCCTCGGTCATAGAGGACGCCAGAGCTGACGCGATGGGCGCGGACCTCGCGATAAGCT
>CAVKLO010000267.1:0-1608 GCA_963656985.1 Bulleidia sp.
ACCCCGATATTCCTTTACGGGAGGGGGATGACTTGATGAGCTACCTCGTTCGTGTAGTCGATGAATCCAAAGAACCTTTCATCTTCATCATCGACGAGTGGGATGCGATCTGCAGGGAATTCAGAGCAGGAACGTCAGCTATGGACGAGTATGTCGATTGGCTGCGCCGGATGTTCAAAGGCGGCCTCTCCCAGCAGGTGTTCGCGGGGGTTTATATGACCGGGATTCTGCCCGTCAAGAAATACAGGACGGAGTCGGCCCTGAACAACTTCATCGAGTATTCTATGGTGGACCCGGGTGATATGGCGGGATATTTCGGCTTCACGAAGGATGAAGTGCGGGAGCTGGCCGGGAAATACCGGGCTGATTTCGATGATCTGGAGAAGTGGTACGACGGCTACAGGATTGGTGGAGAGATGTCTATGTTCAATCCTAATTCCGTGATGATGGCCCTCCGGAAGAAGTGGTGTACAAGCTATTGGGGGAAGACGGGGGCCTTAGATTCGGTGTCCGACTATATCGGGATGAACTTCGAAGGATTGAAGGACGACATCATCTATATGCTCAGCGGTGGCAGAGTAGGTGTCAATACCACCAAATTCCAGAATGATATGTCGGTCATCCGGGACAAGGATGACGTGTTGACGGTGCTCATCCATCTTGGATACCTCGCATATGACAGGGAGGAGGAGGAGTGTTATGTGCCCAATTTCGAAGTTTCCGGCGAGATGTCAAACGCCGTGGGGCGCACCGACTGGACTAAAGTCATTACCGCTCTGGAAGATTCCAAGCATCTTCTGCGGGCGACGCTGCGCGGCGATGCGGAGGCTGTAGCGCGGGGCATAGACCGGGCGCACGACGAGAACAAGAGCATCCTTAGCTACAATGACGAGAACTCCCTTTCCTGTGTCTTGAGCTTAGCCTACTACTATGCTAGAAACGACTACATCGTGCGCCGGGAACTGGCCGGCGGAAAAAGCTTCGCCGACTTGGTGATGATTCCGAGAAAGAATGTGGACAGTCCCGCCCTGGTCATCGAACTGAAATATAACAGGGATGCGGATTCCGCCATCCGGCAGATCAAGGAGAAGAACTATCCCGAGGGCATCGCTGAGCATAAAGACAATCTGCTTCTCGTAGGCATCAACTACGACAGGGAGACCAAGACCCACAGCTGCCGGATAGAAAAATATCGGGCATAATTTCGAGTCCTGTCCCCTTTAGGGGATTATTTACAAGAATTCAATATAAAACTGAGCGGCTGCGGACATCGGCTATGACCGATGTCCGTGTCGTGTGAGATGTGTCAATGATAGTAATATTGTAGCTTTATGTGTCAAGACGAGTTTGAAAATATTGATAAGCACAAGTGGGCGGAATTACTGAAGAGTTCTTCACATAAGAGTTTCTTCCAGAGTCCCGAATGCTATGCCCTCTACAAGGCGATGCCCTTTATGATGCCTTTTATCTATGCAATAAGCAACCAAGGCGTATTGAAGGGCATCATTGTCGGCTATGTCCAGAAAGACGGCGGTGCGATAAAATCGTTTTTGTCTCGCCGGGCGATTATCAATGGTGGGCCGCTGGTCGCGGATGACATAACGTCAG
>CAVKLO010000267.1:1633-2957 GCA_963656985.1 Bulleidia sp.
CTGCAGAAAAGGCCTCAAAGGCAATGCGATATACATCGAATCGAGAAACTTTGAAGACTATGCTCCTTGGAAGACGTTATTTGAAGAATGTGGATTCAAGTATGTCCCTCACCTTAATTTCCACATAGATACGTCATCAATGGAGGTCGTAGAGAACAATATGGGGAAAAGCCGCAAGCGGGACATCCGGGTGTCGTTTCGAGACGGTGCTTCCGTCGTTGATGCTCCTACCGATGAACAGGTCGTAGAGTTCTATGCAGTGTTGGATAAGCTGTACAGGGCAAGAGTAAAGACACCCCTTTATCCATTGTCATTCTTCCTGTATTTGGCGAAGCAAGATTATGCCAGATTTCTGCTCGTGGAATATGGTGGGCATATAGCGGGAGGAACCGTATGCGTGTGCTTGCCGGGATATGCCGTTTATGAATGGTTCGCCTGCGGAGAAGACGGGGTGCATAAGAACATCTTTCCGTCCACTGTCGCCACATATTCGGGAATCAAATATGCGGCTGAAAACGGTTATGGACACTTTGATATGATGGGAGCCGGGAGCCCCGACAAGGGATATGGCGTCAGGGACTTCAAGGCCAAGTTCGGGGGAGTTTTAGTGGAGTACGGGAGATTCAGAAACGTATTGAATCCTGCGCTATATGGCGTAGGAAAACTTGGTGTGGCCGTTATGAAGGGAGAATTGTCTAAACGATTGAGGGGGAGGCAGATACGCCTTATCGATTACTGGAAACGGTTATGGTCGCGTAAAAAAGATGGCGGCATAGCCGCTGATGACGATAAGCCGTAGTCGGACAGCCGAATCCATTATCTGTCTGTTTAGCTGCGGCGAGATGACAGACAGATATGGAAATCATCGTAAAGACTGCAGTAGACGAGATAGACATAAAGGAGTGGTCTGATTTTGTGTCGGCACATCCTAAGGGTTCAGTTTTCCAGACTCCGCAGATGTTCCGTTGTTATGAACGAACTCCGGGACAGACTCCATTCATAATCGGCGCATACCATAATACGAAACTTGTCGGGATACTTGTGGCGGTGATAATAAGGGAGAAAGGCTTTCTGAAATCTCGGTTCTCCTCCCGCAGCATCATCGCTTCCGGTCCCATAGTCAGAAATGATGACGCGAGGATATTGGAGACTCTTCTCCGAGAATACGATGATGCAGCGAGACGACAGGTCATCTATACGCAGGTCAGGAATCAGTACGAACAGCTTTCGAATTGTGATGTGTTCCGAAATCACGGATATCGTTTCGAGCCTCACCTAAATTATCTGATATGGCTTGATGGCGAAGAAAACATCTGGTGCCGGA
>CAVKLO010000268.1:0-2914 GCA_963656985.1 Bulleidia sp.
CGCTCACCGTGCGCTTATGGGAGCGAATATGATGCGTCAGGCCGTTCCGCTTCTCAAACCGGAATCCCCTATCGTGGGAACCGGCCTCGAAGAGAGAGTCTGCATCGACTCCAGAACCCAGTGCATCGCCGAGCGCAAGGGCGAAGTCACATATGTGGACGCGAACGAAATCCGCATCAGGTACGACCGCACCGAGGACGAGAAGTTCGTAAGCTTCTCCCCGGAGGAGACCATATACAAGCTGCCTATCTACAGGAAGACCAATCAGAGCACGACCGTCACCCTGAAGCCTGTCGTCCGCAAGGGAGACAAGGTGACGAAGGGTCAGATTCTCACTGAAGGTTACGCCACACAGGGCGGAGAACTCGCGCTCGGAAGGAACCTCAAGGTAGCGTTTATGCCTTGGAAAGGTTACAATTACGAGGACGCCATCGTCCTTTCCGAAGAGATGGTGAAATGGGACATCCTCACGTCCGTGCACGTGGACGAGTACTCCACCGAAGTCCGCGACACCAAACGCGGTATGGAGGAGCTTACCTCGGACATCCCGAATGTGAGCGAAGATGCCACCAGGAATCTCGACGAGAGCGGCATCATCAGAATCGGAGCCCATATCGAGCCGGGTGACATTATGATCGGCAAAATCACGCCGAAGGGCGAAAGCGACCCTTCTCCTGAGGAGAAGCTTCTGAAGGCCATTTTCGGTGACAAGGCCGGAGATGTCAAGGATGCGTCTCTGAAAGCGAATCCTTCGCTCAGCGGGACCATCATAAACACGGCCCTCTATGCGAAGCTCTCCAAGGAAGGCGGACGCAGAGGCCAGGCAAAAACTGACAGGGAGGCGAAGATCGCCATCCGCGAGGCGGATTTCACCGCCAAGATGGAGAAACTGCGCTCCGAGTTCATCGGCAAGCTCGTCACCCTCACCAAGGGCAAGAAGAGCACCGGCATAAGCGACCTGTACGGAGTGGAGCTCATCGCCAAGGACAAGACGATAGCCGCCGAGGCCCTGAACGGTTTCGATTACGAGAATGTGAATTCGAACCGCTGGACTTCCGACAAGGAGACGAACATCCTGATCCGTGACCTCATAAACAATTACTGCATCGCCAGAAAGGTCGCTGCAGCCAAGCACAAGAGGGAAATCGACAAGATTAAGATCGGTGACGAACTCTCCAACGGCGTAATGCAGCTTGCCAAGGTTTACGTAGCCAAGAAGAGAAAGATCACCGTAGGTGACAAGATGGCCGGCCGTCACGGCAATAAGGGCATCGTCGCCAAGATCGTCCGTCAGGAAGATATGCCTTTCCTCGCTGACGGCACGCCTGTGGACATCGTACTGAACCCGCTGGGCGTACCTTCCCGAATGAACCTCGGACAGATTTACGAAACTGTTCTCGGCTGGGCGGGCAAGGAGCTTGGTCTCAAGTTCAGCACACCTATCTTCGACGGTGCGAGCATCGATGAGATCTGCGAGCTTACCGACAAGGCGGGCCTGCCGAGATTCGGCAAGACCCAGCTCCGCGACGGAGGCACCGGAGACTACTTCGACCAGCCGGCCACGGTGGGTGTCATCTATATGATCAAGCTCGGCCATATGGTCGATGACAAGATGCACGCGAGAAGCATCGGTCCTTACTCTCTCATCACTCAGCAGCCTCTCGGCGGTAAGGCCCAGTTCGGAGGTCAGAGATTCGGAGAGATGGAAGTCTGGGCTCTTGAGGCGTACGGCGCGTCCAATGCCCTCCAAGAGATTCTTACGGTCAAGTCTGACGATGTCACCGGACGCTCCAAGACTTATGAGGCGATCGTGAAGGGCGACCCGATGCCGACACCGGGCATACCTGAATCTCTGAACGTTCTGCTTCACGAGCTCAGGGGTCTGGGACTCAAGGTGACTCTGGATTAATAACGGACAATTGACAGATAGAAATATGCCTGCCTATAACAAAGATAATAAAGTAAAGAGCAATTTCCGGCGCATCAGCATCTCGCTCGCTTCTCCGGAGGACATCACCAAAAGGTCTTGCGGTGAAGTCCTGAAGCCGGAGACGGTAAATTACAGAACCTACAAGCCGGAGCGCGACGGACTTTTCTGCGAGAAGATATTCGGACCTACCAAGGATTACGAGTGCTATTGCGGAAAGTACAAGAGAATCCGCTATCGCGGCATCGTCTGCGACAGGTGTAAGGTGGAAGTGACTGAGAAGAAGGTCCGCAGGGAGCGTATGGGTCATATCACCCTCACCGTTCCGGTGGCTCACATCTGGTACTTCAAGTCCTCTCCGAACAAGATTTCCGCTCTTCTCGGCATCAGCGCCAAGAGGCTCGAATCCGTCATCTATTATGAGAAGTACATCGTGGTCAGGCCTGGCGATTCCGGTCTGAAGAAGTGCGACCTCCTTTCGGAGGACGAGTACCTCGACGTGCTCGCCACCCTGCCGGAGAATGAGTCCCTTCCATCGGACGATCCGAACAAGTTCGTGGCCAAGATGGGAGCCGAAGGACTCTATGACCTTCTGTGCGAAATCGACGTGGATGCTCTCGGCAAGGAGATACGTCAGCAGATGCTGGCGGAGAACTCGCAGCAGAGAAAGGTGGATCTCCTGAAGAGACTCCAGATAGTCAAGTGGTTCCAGGAGTCGAATAAGATCAACCGTCCTGAATGGATGATTATGAAAGTCATCCCTGTGATCCCGCCGGATCTCCGTCCGCTCGTTCCGCTCGACGGAGGCCGTTTCGCGACCACCGACCTGAATGACCTGTACCGCCGCGTCATCATACGCAACAACCGTCTCAAGAAACTCATCGAGATAAAGGCTCCGGAGGTCATCCTGCGCAACGAAAAGCGTATGCTTCAGGAGGCCGTCGACAGCCTCTTCGACAACTCGAAGAAGTCCTCGGCCGTCAAGAG
>CAVKLO010000269.1:0-2880 GCA_963656985.1 Bulleidia sp.
GAGTAGGACGCGGATTGCTGAGGTTGTTTATGACCCAGAAGTCCTTGATTTCGCGCATATCGTATTTCACCGTGGCGAAATGCTTCGAGTCGGGGGACCAGGCCATCATCGCGACCCTGCTGCGGCGGGTGGTGTCGCTGTCGGTGTTGCCCTCGTAGCTGCCGTAGCCGTAGCCATAGTCACGTATGCCGTCCTCCGTGAGCCTGTGCTCCACGAGAGTGGAATCCTTCTCGTCCTTGGCGGCTTTCTTCAGGTTCTCCGCATCCATCCACCAGAGGTTGTTGTTCTTGGCATAGACAGCCTTGGTCCCGTCCGGTGACACATTGGCCCAGAACGGATACTTCTTTTCCTCCGGCTTGTATTCGCCGAGGGTCTTCGACGCTATGTCGTATTCGAAGTGGAAGATTTTCGCCGTCATCGCGTCCGGGTCCTTGGAGAGGGTGTCGCGCACCTCCCGCGTGCCGCGCACGTCGAAACGGAAGACCTTATCGTTCTTCAGCTCGAAGCGTTCGAGCCTGATATGCTGCGCGTCCACGGGGTCGCGGGTGATGGAGGTGAGCTGCATCGCGAGCTTCTCCATATCGAAGACCTCGGTTTTCGTCGCAGTCTGCGGATCCACGATGTAGTATTTCGTGCCTTCGCCGGTAGTCCAGCTGTACCAGAAGCGGTTGCTCTTTTCGAACCAGTTCGGACGCACCGAGGTGGAATGCACCATCTGCGAAATATTGTTTATGGAAAAGCGTGCGGCGAGCTCATAATTGGGCTCCTGCTGAGCCGAGGCGTCGATGCTCAGAGCCAATACCGCAGCGGTGATGAACAGACGGCCCGCCGCGCCGATGATTGATTTTTTTACCATATATTACTTTGTCTTTATGTCTATCGTAGCCTCTCCCGCCTCGGAAGTGACGGTGAGCGAGGCGTTTCCTTTCTGTCCCCTCAGCGAACGGACTATGCCGAGGGCCTTGCCGCTGAAGAGAGCCTTGTCACTGCCCTTCAGGGAGAGGGTGTCAGCGGCGTTGCCGTTGTCCACGCCGACAAGCTCGCCTGCTCCGCTGACGGAGAAATGCAGCATAAGGTCAGCGGTAGGCACAGCGCGTCCTTCGGAATCCACCGCCTCGACGGTCACGTAACTGAGGTCATAGCCGTCAGCCTCGATTACGCTTCTGTCGGCTGTAAGCTTCAGGGCCACAGGCTCTCCCGTAGTCTCGCGGCGCTCGCGCATCACCTCCTTGCCGTCCCTGTAGGCCACCGCCTCTATTACTCCCGGCTCGTAAGGTACCCTGAGCCACTGCGCGTGCAGTCGGGAACCCTCCTTCGAGCTTCTGCCCATAGACCTGCCGTTCAGCAGCAGCTCCACCTCGTCAGCCTGTCCGTAATAGGCCCAGACATCTATGACATCGCCCTCGTTCCAGTTCCAGTGAGGGAATAGGTGCAGCACAGGCTTGTCTGTCCATTCGGACTGATACATCCAGTAAACGTCCTTGGGGAAGCCCGCGAGGTCCACGATTCCGAAATAGGAACTGCGTGAAGGCCAGCTGTACGGCGTAGGCTCGCCGAGATAGTCGAAGCCCGTCCAGACGAAGGTGCCGGCCATATACGGCCTCTCCTTTATGGTGTACCAGCCCCATTCGTGCAGGTCGGACCACGGAGCGTGCCAGCTGTCATAGGCCGGACACTGGTGGTGAGGGGTCTCGTAGGTCCGGCTCCAGTGTGAAGGGACTTTCATCTCCACGTCCGAAGGCTGGAAATACACTCCCCGGCTCATAAGTCCCGAGACCGTCTCGGAGCCGTACATAGGCGAGGACGGATACCACTCGCGGACCTTGTCGTAGTCCCAGGTGTGGTAGTTGAAGCCCAGGATGTCGAGGGAGCCGCTGCGGATGAGGTTATTCGAGCGGGCGGTCTCGTTCAGGCCGGCCGTCACCGGACGGGTAGGGTCCTCCTCTTTAAAAATTGCGGCTATATGCTTGGTCAGCAATATGTTCGGATTATCGTCCCCGCTCTCGTACTGAGGCAGCGAACTCATAAAGTTCATCAACAGGTTCGCCTGCTCGGCGGTCAGATTCTTCACGTCGTCCTCGTTCGAGTTCCACTGCTCCAGAATCTCGTTGCCGGCACTCCACATAATGACGCACGGGTGGTTCCGGTCGCGCCGCACGAAGTCCCTGATGTCCCTCTCGTGCCACTCATCGAAGAAGCGCGAGTAGTCGTAGGCGGTCTTGCGCTTGCGCCACATATCCATACCCTCGTCGATGACCGCGAAGCCCATCTCGTCGCAGAGCTCCAGCAGAACCGGAGCCGGAGGGTTGTGGGAGGTGCGTATCGCGTTGACTCCCATATCCTTAAGTATCTGGAGCTGACGCTCGACCGCTCTTCTGTGCACGGCAGTTCCGAGAGCACCCATATCGTGGTGCAGGCAGACTCCGAGCAGCTTGAGTACGCGGCCGTTCAGCAGGAAGCCGCGGTCCTTGTCCCATTCGCAGCTGCGCACGCCGAAGCGGGTGAGGAGGCGGTCGGCGGCTTTGCCGCCAATCCTGACCTCGGTTTCGAGCGTATAGAGGTAGGGGTCGCTCACGTCCCAGAGATGAGGGGCGGTAAGCGTAAGCCCGTCTTCCAGAATGTTTTCGCCGGGCTGAAGGGTGAGCGGTTTTTCGCTTGTCGCGACCGCCTTGCCCTCAGCGTCGAGCACTCTCTGCGTGATGAGCGCCTCGCACTGCCGCCCGCCGTGGAAGAGTTCCACCGTGATGTGAACATCTTCATTGGACGAAGTCCGCACGAATATGCCGTTCCACGCGATGCGGGTCTGCGGTACTGTACTCAGGCGCACGTCGCGGTAGATTCCGCAGCCGGCGTACCAGCGCGAGTTCGGCTGCAGGGCGT
>CAVKLO010000270.1:0-2872 GCA_963656985.1 Bulleidia sp.
CTTTACGGGGGCGGATAACTCCGCCAATGCCGTCGTCCTGCATTTCGAGGACGAGGCCGACCTCAACATACCCAATTCGCAGCTCCGCGTCCACGACCACACAGCATCCGCCGCGCCCGTCGTCTCCTTGAACTCCGAAGGCATCTGGCAGATAGACGGAACTATCACCGGCATCCGCTCCAGCGACGGGGACGACCGCAATTCCTTCCCGGTATATGTATTCTACGACAAGCTCACCCTACATATATATGTAAGCAACGGCAGCCGTATAGCATTCCCGCACAGAAAGCCTGAAAGCATCCCTACGGTGCGCCTCTACACCGACGGCAAGGCGCTGATAAGGGACAAGGAGAACTACGTCAACGGCTCGCTACGGGTGGAAGACCCCGCCTGCATCTACAGCGCAGACACTCTCTACGAGGGACGGATGCGCATCCGGGGGCGCGGCAACTCCACCTGGGGTATGCCGAAGAAGCCGTATAAGATAAAGCTGGACGAGAAGGCCTCCCTGCTCGGTATGCCCAAGGACAAGGAATGGTGCCTGCTCGCGAACTACAGCGACAAGACCCTTCTGCGGAACATCACCGCGATGGAGGTCTCACGCATTCTCGATATGGCCTGGACTCCGAGGATGCGGAGCGTGGACGTCTATCTGAACGAGGAATATCTGGGCTGCTACACTCTGAGCGAGCATAAGAAGGTGGCATCGAAGCGTGTGGACATAGATACGGACGCGGGTGACATATATCTGGAGATAGAGGAGAACCAGGACGAACCGCGCTGTTTCTGGACTGGAATGGGAGTCCCGATGATGTTCAGCGACCCGGACGAACCCTCAGACGAAGTCTTCAGCGGGACAGTCCGCTATTTCGAAGAGTTCGAGGCGGCTCTGCGGAGCGCGGATTTCGCGGATCCCGGGAAGGGATATGCCGCCTATATAGATGTGGATTCTTTCGTGAATTACTATATCATCCAGGAGCTTGTGAAAAATGTGGACGGCAATCTCCGCAAGAGTTCCTTCCTCACCAAGTCCCCCCGGGGCAAGCTCGTGATGTATCACGTCTGGGATTTCGACCTGGCTCTGGGCAACTGCGACTATTTCGATTCCGCAGTGGGAAACGGCTACACCGGGTTCTTCATAAAGGACTACGGCAGCTGGGGGAAGAATTGGGGCTGGTATCCGCGTCTCTTTCAGGACCCCGCCTTCGTGAAAAAGGTTCAGACTCGCTGGAAGGAGGTCCTTCCTCAGCTCAAGGCTGTCCCGGATTTCATAGATGCACAGAGGACTCTGCTTTACGGGGCGGAAGAGCGGAATTTCGAGAAGTGGGACATCCTGAAGATGTACGTGTGGCCGAACGCCAAGGTGCTCGGCACCTATGACGCGGAGCTGAATTATCTCAAGTCTTTTTACAACGGCAGGCTGAACTGGCTGAACACCAACCTAATGGCATTGGGAACAGATTAAAGGAAGGTATAAACAATGATAAAAACCTCATAAAGAAAAATGAAACGTGTCATTTTATTTCTGTCGTCGGCGGCGCTTGCCGCTGCGGCATTGGCCGGCTGCGCCGACCGCAGAGCGGAGGGGACATTGCTCAGGGCCACTCCGGAGTCTATGGGTATGAACTCCGCGAAGCTCGCGCAAGTGGACGCCATCGTGGATTCTTTCATCGCGGACGGCTCGATTCCGGGAGCGGTGCTCTCGGTGGTGCGCGATGACAGGATAGTATATCTCAAGGCCTACGGCAACAGGCAGGTGGTTCCTGACACGCTCGCGATGACTGCGGAGACTGTCTTCGACCTGGCTTCAGTGAGCAAATGCGTGGGCACGACCCTGGCCTTTATGCAGCTGGTGGAGAACGGAAAGGTCCGCCTGAGCGACGACGTGAAAATGTATATCCCGGATTTCGCGCCCTGGACGGATCCCGGCACGGGGAAGAAGGTGGACATCACCGTACGCGACCTTCTGACCCACACTTCCGGAATCGCTCCCTATATCAGCGTACCCGCATACGTGGAGAGGTTCGGTGCCGCGACGCCGGACTCGCTCATCCGCTACATCGCCACGGAAGTAAGACGCAATTTCCGCCCGGGCAGCGACTATATGTACAGCTGCCTTAATTTCGTGACGCTCCAGAATATACTTCAGAATGTCACAGGGGAGAGGCTCTGCGACTATGCCCGGAAAAACGTCTTCGATGTCCTGGGACTGAAGCACACCTGCTATCTCCCCGAGGGTGAGACGCTTGCGCTCTGCGCTCCGACCGAGGTGCAGCCGGACGGGCTTCCTCTCATAGGGCAGGTGCACGACCCCATCGCGAGGGTGATAAACTGCGGCAATTCCGGGAATGCCGGAGTCTTCTCGAACGCGGAGGACCTTTCGGTCATCGCGGCGGCGATAATGAACGGCGGCAGCATCAACGGACATCGCATCCTCAGCCCTCTGACGGTGGAGACTATGTCCACCGTACCTCCTCAGAACAATCCCGCTGTGGGACGCGCCCTCGGCTGGGACAACTGCAGCGATTCCGCCGGCCTCAGGGGCGACCTTTTCAGCCGCACGCGGACCCTCTGCCACACCGGCTACACCGGCACGTCGATGATAATGGACCTCGACTCGAAGACTGCCGTCATTCTTCTCACGAACCGCGTGCATCCTTACGACGAGGGCGGTTGCGGCAGACTGCGGGCGCTCGTCGCCAACGCCGTGGCGGGATCCATCGAGAAGCTCTGAGCCACTGAGAAATTTTGCCCGGAACATCTTGACAGGAAAAGATATTATCCCTATATTTGCAGCCTAAATTAGAATTTATTTAAATATCGAAATTATGGAACAGCTTAAAGGAACCAGAACCGAGGAAAACCTCAAGAC
>CAVKLO010000271.1:0-2860 GCA_963656985.1 Bulleidia sp.
GCCCCGGCGCCCTCCGCTCCGTTTCCCGTCTTCAGTGGGCCGGCTCCGCCGTCAGCATCCCCGTGAACTGAAGAGAGCGCTTTTTCCACCAGTGTCACTTCCCGGTACAGATGCTGCAGATGGAACGGAGTAATCTCGTATCTGATTCTGTATGTATCGATCTTCGAGTCCGGCCTCACTTCCACGAATCCCTTCCCGTCCTTTGCGGACAGGACTTTGCTCCAGGTCTTTCCGTCGAAGAATCTGTAGTCGATGTTCGTCACCGGCTTCCCGTCGGAAGTGAATGTCAGTTCCACGACTCCCCTGTCATAGATGTTCTGCCTGTCGAATGCCACGTCAAGCCCTTTCAGAATAGCTTCCCTCCGGCTTTTGGCCTCGGCGATAGCCACCACATCGGGCGAGGGAAGGCTGCGCATCAGGGTCTCGGCCCAGGAATAGTAACGCAGCGCCACATCCATCCGGCAGCTGCCGGCGGCGGTGGAGGCTATCTGGAGCATCTCCTTGACTTTTCGCCTTCTCCCCTCGAAGATCCGCTCCACTTCGCTTCCCGGAATATAGCGCATCACGTAAGAACGGTGCCGGCCGTTCTCCGAAATCATTCCGCATTCCCTTTTGATGTCCTCCAGATAGGAGTCCATAAGCTTCTTCCGCACTTCGGGCGGGTATGGCAGCTCCGCGCTCTCCGCGAGTTTGCCCTCCAGTGCTTCGAGCGCCAGACTGTCTGCGGCCGCCGTCCCCGCCGCCGTAGCCTCTGCATAGATGTACGAAGCGTCTTTTCTTATGTCTCCGGCATTCTGGGCGAAGGCGGAAACGCAAAGCAGAGCGGCAAATATGGTGATCGGCAGTTTTCTCATCGTCCTATCGTCCGTAAGCGGAATACCCGGTTTCGAAGCGGTGCTTCTGGTCTTTCTCCATCGGCCCGGAAACTCTCCGGAGCGCTGCCCTTATGTCATCGGCCATAAGGGCAGCCGTTCTCACTGACGCGCTGTCGGACAGGCAGTACTTCCGTAACGCCTCGTAGCTGACCAGTATGCTGTCCCACTGCTCCCTGCGTGCCTTCTCCATAGCTGAATACGCCGCGAGCAGATCATCCGGACTTGCATCCCGCGTCAGGGTTTCTCCCAATCTGTTTCCCCGCCTGTCGAAAAACCCGGCCGTCTGTCCCGAAAAAGCCACGGCAATCTCATCTGTTATGAAATAGACATCGTCGTAAAGCGGAGTCAGAATCTCCCTTCCCGAGGTGTCCGCAAGTCCGTATCTGCCGTCCCGCGACACGATCGCAGTGCCGTTCAGACAGTCGGTTTCGGTGTCGTAGGCCGGCAGAGGAGACCGCGCATTGTCCGAAGAGGCGCAGGCTGCGGCGAGAAAGGCCGCAAGCGGGAATATGACGTGCAGTTTCCACATAAATCCGCCAAATATACCATTTCTTTTGGTAATAGATGTGCGGACAGGCTATGCGATTCCCGAAAAACGTCAACTTATTTTTTTCATTATCACTATATTTGAGCCGTTATGGAGGAGACATCAGCATTTTTCGCTTCTTTCGAGGAACTCTCCGGCGGCGATGACTGCGGGGAGATACGGACAGTCCACGAGTCACAGGAAAGTTATTCCATAGTCAGCCGGATGACGCTCGACGGCAAGATGACGGCTCTGAAATCCCTGAAGCCGGAATATGCCGGAAACCCCTTTTATGAGGGACTGCTCCGCAAGGAGTACGAGATCGGCAGCGCTCTGGACCATCCGAATATCTGTCCCGTGCTGGATTTCAGGGATGTTCCGGGTCTGGGAGGCTGTATCGTCACGCAGTGGGTTGACGGAGAGAGTCTTGCCGACCGGCTGAGGAACCGTGATGTCCTTCCGCCGAGAAAATCGAAGCACCGCTTATGCCGGCCGATGGACTTGTCGAAAAGCCACGGCTCCCGTAATCTCAGTCACTTCGGCAGGCTCGGTGGCCGCAGCAAGGGCGCGGCGGCCGGACAGGGAAGATTGGCAAGCAGAAAAATCATCCTTGAGATCTGCGATGCTCTTGAGTACCTGCACAGCCATCAGATCATCCATCGGGACTTGAAACCTTCGAACATAATGATCACCCGGAACGGAGGGAACGTAAAGCTTATAGATTTCGGCCTTTCGGACACGGACTGGTACGCCGTCTTCAAGAATCCGGCGGGAACCCCGGATTACATTTCGCCGGAACAGATGGCGGGGGAGAGCGTGGACTGCCGCACGGACATCTATTCGTTGGGAAAGATAATGCAGGCGATGGGGGCATATCCCCGGATAGCCGCCGTCTGCGCATCAGAAGACAGGGACCGGCGCTACGGCTCGGTCGCGGAAGTCCGTGCCGCCATCCTCGGAAAGGAGAGGCGCAGACACCTGATTACGGCCTCGGCCATCATCCTCGTTCTTGCCGCCGTGCTGTCTTTCAGCCTGATGCTTTCCCAGATAAAGGCCGGTATCGACCGCCGCGCCGTGGATTCCGTCTTCGAGGAGATTTCAGAAGACATCAGGGATGCGGGCTACTGACTGCCGTCCACAGCAGGCCCTCAGCTTATGTAGGTCCGGAACAAGGGGAATATCCACATTCAGACATTGCAGAACGGTTCCACGGACGCTTCTGACCTGTACATCGGTGTGTTCCCGCCGTAGATTACGTGCAGCCTGGAGGCATCGGCTCCGGAGAGTTTTGACCAGTATCTCAGACCGTGGAGGAAGGGTTCGTTGAATGTTTCCGCCGATTTGATTTCGTAAGCGTCTTCTCGGTCGCCGTCACGATGAATCAGGTCGATTTCATTGCCGATGCTGTCTCTCCAGAAAGATACCGAAGGCTCCAGGATGCCCTTGTTGAAGTCGTTTT
>CAVKLO010000272.1:0-2859 GCA_963656985.1 Bulleidia sp.
GCCACGAAGGCCGCGTTCACTCACGGCGTACCGAATTTATGGAGCATACCGACTGGACCGAAATCGCAATCGGAGAGCAGAAATGCGGCGTCGCTTCCTTCAAGTTCGATTCGCTGATGGCGCGACGGCAGCCATTTTTTAACATTTTCTTAATGCCCTCATAACAGCCCTGTAACATCGGCATCATATTTTTGTGCCGTAAAAAGGTTTAGAATGGGCATACTGAAAAAGATCATCATCTTATCGTCGCTCTTTATTTCAGCGACGAAGATAGCGGACGCACAGAACATCAGGGGTATCGTCACTGACGCTGTCAGTGGCGATATTCTTATAGGGGCATACATAGAGGCCGCCGAGGGTGAATATAAGGCCGTCTCTTCCACGGACGGGACTTTTATTCTGGAAAACATCAAGTCTTCCCGCGTAACGCTCAGGGTCAGTTATCTCGGTTTCATCGATCTGGAGATAGCTGATGTCGCGGTACCTCAGGACAGCCTGGTCATCAGGATGGTGACGGACGAACAGGCCCTTCTCGCCTCGTCCGTGACAGCCGAGCAGCGGCGCAACACCGCAGCCTCCCTTATGCGTATCGCCAGCGAGAGTCCGATTATAATCAGCAATATATCAGCACAGGAAATCGGCCGCACGCAGGACAGCAACGCTGGAGAAGTCATACGCCGCATTCCCGGAGTGAGCCTCATAGACGAGAAATTCGTGATGGTGCGGGGCCTTGCGCAGAGATATAATAATGTGTGGATAAACGGGGGCGCGGTTCCGAGTTCCGAGGCGGACTCCCGAGCTTTTTCTTTCGATCTGATTCCGAGTTCCCAGATAGACAATCTCACCATAGTGAAAGTACCCGCTTCCGAGTACCCGGCGGATTATTCGGGAGGTTTCATCATCATCGGAACCAGAGATGTTCCGGAAAAGAACAGCTTCAGCATTTCGGCCGGCGGCAACTTCAATGACACTTCTTTCCGTGATTTCCTGAAAGCTGACGGCAGGCTCAGATTCCTCGGGGGCGGGATGGGAAGCGCTCTGGACGGTTACGGCGGCAAGACGGTGGACCTGAAGTCGAATTCCCTCGACAACGACTGGACCGTGCGCAAGATAAACCCCCTTTTCGACCGAAAGTTCGGCACCGCTCTTGCCCGCCGCTTCGGACATAATGGCCACAAGTTAGGACTGAACGCCGCCCTGAACTATTCGGAAGAGTTCCGGACGCTCAAGGATATGCAGAACAATCTCTTCGGAGCCTATGACTACAAAAACGGCAGGTCGAACTATCTGCGCCATTCCGTGGACGACCAGTACAATGACAATACCCGGCTCGGAGCCTTGTTTAACCTCGTCTGGCTCTCCTCCGGAGGAGTCAGCAAATATCAGTTCAAGAACATATTCAACCGCATAGGAAACAGTCGCTACACTATGCGTGAGGGCGTAAGCGCACAGGCGAACCAGGAAATCAGCGCAGAGTATTATCGCCGCATCCGCAACACATACAACGGCCAGCTGGCCGGCCGCCACGACTTTACCGATAACGCTCTCGACTGGTGCGCGGGCTGGTCATACGCCGACAGAATCATTCCGGACCGCAGGCGTTATCTGATAAACGATGCTCTCGAGAGCGGAGTCTATGCACTCACTACGGGAAATGACATCTCACGCGAATGGACAGCGCTTCACGAGCACATCTCCTCCCTGGCCCTGAACGACAGGCAGAACTTCCGGATTCGAGGGGCAGAAGGCTATGTCAAGGGCGGAGCCTATGCGGAGTACAGGACCAGACGCTATGACACCCGTAGTTTCATCTATAACTGGAACGCCTATGACAACACACTTCCCGAAGGCTTCAGACAGATGGACATCCCCACTCTCCTGAGTGATGAGACGTACTTCTCGGAAGACCGTCTGCATCTCATCGAGCAGCAGCGTATGAGAGACAATTACCGGGGCGGCAACATTCTGGCCGCAGGCTATCTGAGCCTTTCACTGCCGCTCGGGAAGGTAAGCCTCCTCTCGGGTCTCAGATTTGAACACAACGATATGGAGCTCATATCGAATACCAGAAACACCGAAGTATCGGAGAGCAGCCGTCACTACGTCACCGATGACATCTTCCCGTCCATCGCGGCCACCTGGCGGATCGATAAAAGGAATAATCTCAGGCTGTCTTACGGAAGGACTATAAACCGTCCCGAATTCAGGGAGGTCTCGTCCTCGGTCTATTACGATTTCGACCTGGCGTCCGACGTGCAGGGCAATGCCGACCTTGAGAGTTGCCGCATAGACAATCTCGACCTCCGATACGAATTCTATCCCGGCAGGGAGGAGACCGTCTCCGTGGCCGTATTCTATAAGCATTTCGACTCTCCCGTCGAATGGACGTACATCGTGTCCGGCGGTACCGATTTAGTTTATTCCTATGAAAATGCACTCGCCGCAGACAACTACGGAGTGGAAGCGGACATCCGCAAGAGCCTGTCATTCATAGGACTGGACAATTTCTCACTCTCGTTCAACGGAGCCTTGATCCGCAGCCGCGTGCGTTTCGGAGAGGATTCACGGGAAGAAGACCGGCCGATGCAGGGGCAGTCTCCGTATCTGGTCAATGCCGGACTGTTCTACGGCAGCAAACTTCTCGGGACGAATGTCGCCCTGCTCTATAACAGAATCGGGAAGCGCATCATCGGAGTCGGCCGCAGTGCGGGCTCGGGGGAAAACTCGGTAAGAGTCCCTGACAGTTACGAGATGCCGCGAAACAGTCTGGATCTGACTTTCTCCAAGTCTCTGCAGGAACACGCCGAAGTCAAGTCCTACATCCGCAACATACTCGGAGAGAGCGTATATTACAAGCAG
>CAVKLO010000273.1:0-2856 GCA_963656985.1 Bulleidia sp.
CCCCGGGAACGCTCCGAGGAGGCCCGGAATAAGGAATACTGAAAGCAGAATACGTAAAGTCATAGGTAATTACGGTATATTGCAGAAGCAAATATAGTGTATTTTAGGTAATATTACCTATTGACACGGCAGCTCTTAATGCATACTTTTGCACTTTAAAACTCAAGCCTATGAAGAAGCATTTCTACTACTCACTTGTGCTTGCACTGGTACTGCTTCCTGCTTCCGCAGGAGCCCAGGGCTTCCTTAAAGACCTTAAGAACGCCGCGAAGAAAGCGGTCACGGAAACTGCCGACGAAGCGGTCGGGAAAGCGGCCGGGGACGCCGGTTCCGCCGTCCGGAACGCATCGGTTCCGAATGCCGGCACCACATATTATGTATCACGCGAGGGGTCCAACCGCAACGACGGCCTCAGCCCCTCCACAGCTGTGAAAAACATCCAGAAGGCCATAGACATAGCTTCCGAAGGGGACAATATCCTCGTGGCGGAGGGCAACTATTACGGCCTGATGAACAGGGGAAACATAATCGTGGACAAACCGCTCACGCTTATGGGCGGCTACAGCTCCGACTTCTCGGAGCGCGATGTCCTGAAACACCTGACCACCATCGCGCCTACTCCTGAATCGAACGGCTCGTCCCAGGGCCGGGGGACTCTCCAGCTCAAGAGCATTAACCGTCCCGGCTCGACAATGGTCATCGACGGTTTCATCTTCAACAAGGGTAACGCCGTAGGGTACAGCCCCAAGGGTGAAGGCTGGCCGGAAGGCGTGGAGACGCCTATGTTCCTGCGCGAAGGCAGCAAGGGTATAGGCGGCGAGGACCTCTCGAACAAGGAAGTCTATACCCTCGAGACTTATTTCATCTATTTCGACGGAGACAGGGGAATCATAAACGATATGAACGTGACGGTGCGCAACTGCACCTTCGTGAACGGATCGAACACTTCCATCTGCGGACTCCTGAGGGGTTCGCTGACGGTGGACAACTGCGTGTTCGTGAACAACCGCTCGACCACTATGGACGTGCAGGGACCCGACCGTGAAAAAATGACCCCTATCAACTTCACGAACAACACCGTTCTTTTCGTATGGTCCTACACAAAGGACCTCGGCTCGCAGGGCTTCGGCTTCCGCTTCAGGACCGGCACCAGCTGCAACATATCGAACAACATCATCGGCCTGACCATTTTCTCCGGCCTGGACAGAACCCACATAGACGGCGACAAGGCCAGAGAGGCGAAGAGAGAAGATTCCGTCAGGGACAATATCTTCTTCCTGAACCGCCAGACAGACCTCACCATTCCGGGCGGAGCGATGTTTACGAGAGTCAACGTGGAGGACTTCGACGATGTGGAGGCGCTCGCCGACGTGGGCGGGAACCGTTCGCTCAAAGACCCTTCCATCTTCAAGGGGAAAATCGATGAGGCTTACCTGAACGCCTTCCTGAATGTTTCCTATTCAGAGTCCACTTCTTATGATGCCAATTCCGCAGCGAATACCTTCCGCAGCGCAATGGGTATGAATATGACTGGAACTATGACTTCTTCCGTGACAATGTATATGAACCGCTATCCTTGGAAGAAAGCGCTCGATCTCTTCGGGGCTGTCTCAGGCTGCGGTGCACAGTTGCCACGATGACAAGGTAAACGCTGCAGCATTCCTAAACGTAGTAAACCATCTTAAGAAGCGATGGGGACGGGCCTTTTCTTCGCCCGTCCCCTTTTTTCGGAAATCACCGGTAAACTTGGCGGCGATTTCAGGACAATTTCTCAGTCACCGCAGATAAGGCGGGCGATGTCTTCGGGAGTGCAGCCGTCGAAATAGTCCGACACTCCCATCTCGCGGAGAACTCCGCATATCTCGCCATATTCGAAGCGGAGGCCCTCAAGAGAGGCTGCAAGGTGCGCGACGGGCAGATTCCCCAGAAAATCTCCACCGAAGGACAGCTGCGAAACCAGGCCGTGCTCCACGTCCAGAGACACCTCCACGGTGCCGCAGGAGGGAAACTTCGCACGGGCATTGCGCGAAGCCAGAGGCGAGCGCGAATATATCCAATCCCAGGTCGCGAATTTGGAATCGCGCATATCGCGTATGGCGGCGAGGTCGCGGGAGGAAAGCACAAGCTCCGCATCGCGGTAGCCGCCCGAGAGCCGCTCCTGCAGCGCCCGGGAGAATTCATCTATGCCTGCGAACTGCGGCAAAAAGTCTTTAAGGTTCGCCACGCGGCTTCGCACGGAAGCCACTCCTGCCGCCTGGAGTTTGCTTCCGTCCGTTGCGAGCGCACGAGTCAGAGCATCCAGGTCCACATCGTACATAAGCGTGCCGTGTACCATCAGACGGTCGCGGTACACGCGCTTGGCATAGCCGGAAACCTTGCGTGAATCCACCATTATGTCATTGCGTCCGCTCAGCTGCGCATCGACCCCCAGAGAGCGCAGCGCATCGAGCATAAAGTGCATATAGCCGGGGAAATCAGCTTCGAGATTACGCGAGCGGCCCACTATGGTGTAGTTCAGATTCTGAAGGTCGTGATAGACAGCCCCGCCTCCGGTCACCCTGCGCGCGAGGACGATGCCACGCTCTTTCAGATACTTAAGATTCACCTCGTTATAGGCATTCTGATTCAGGCCGATGATGACCGCGGGAGCGTTCCGCCAGAGGTAGAACAGAGGCTCGTCCAGCGGCAGGCTCTCCAGACAGAACTCGTCTAGAGCCATATTCCAATGCGGGTCGGTGCAGTCGTTTTTCAGGTATCGCATAGCTCGCAAATATATTCTTTTTCGGGGATAATTCATAACTTTGGAACCTCAAACGCAAAGGCTTATGATAGAACGCTACTCACGCAAGATAATGC
>CAVKLO010000274.1:0-2855 GCA_963656985.1 Bulleidia sp.
CGATTATTCTGTCCCTTTGATAGCCATAGACATTGCGAAGGCACTTGTAAATTGCCGAGCAGTTGTTCCAGTAACGTTCGTGGTTCGAATAGGGATTCACTCCACCACTGATTATCACTGCCCAGTTTGCTGGATTGTCCGTATTTGCGGAACGTCTCTCCGCAGGTGAGGCGAGAAACGAAGAAATATCGTCCTCACCTCTTGAAGCAAGGGGAATCTCTGTTTTGACATTTCTGGTTCCAAACTCATTAGGGACATTCCATTGCCAAGACTGCCTATCAGCCTTGCCGGTGTAGGCGTTCACATATATGTACAGCCAATAACGTCCGCTGTCGTACCTCGGTTCAGTATTGATTATGATTATCCAGGAATCATACGGCACCTTATACGTTCCGCGAGTCGGATCAAGAGAATTGGTGAATGTGGTACCTTGCTTTATCACTTCATCACTGATTTCCACCAAATCATAATAGTCCACCTCATCTCTGACTATCTCCAACGCCTGCTCCATAGTTATCGGGGAGCCGTCATCATTATAGTATCTGTCTTCTTTTTTACAGGATAACAGCAGCGCGAAAAGCGCACAGATACAAATAAGAGCTGATTTTTTCATAACACTCATATGGTTAAACGGTTATCGTCTTGCTGACGGCACAAAACCGGACTTTACGTCCCATTAAATGGGCAAGTGCTAAAAATACTGCACGAATATAACAAAAAATGTCATTGTTCCTCTCCGGGAGAACCCTCGTGGAAAAAAATGTAAAAAAGGGGAAGAAAGTGGAAAAATGTTTATATCTTTGTGCCAATCGCGTGAAAGGTATAAACAGTTATGGTCACTTTTATAGGCAGCTATCCGTCCAGGCTCGATGACAAAGGGAGACTCGTCTTCCCTTCGGCATTGAAGAAGATGCTGCCTGAAGGCGGCGATATGAGGTTTGTAGTGAAGAAAGGCATCTTCGCCCCCTGTCTGGAAATGTACACTTACGAGCAGTGGCAGAAGCAGTCGGAAGAGACGAGGGTGCGTCTTAATTTCTTCAATCCCGAGCACGATAAATTCTGGAGAGAATATACTCGCGGACGCGACCTTGTGGAGCCTGACCCGAAATTCGGCCGCATCAGCATCTCCAGAGAACTGCTGGAGCAGATAGGTGTCACAAAAGATGTGGTTTTCTCGGGAAATGACTACAAGATAGAGATCTGGGCCAAAGAGAAATTCGAGGCCACAGCACTCTCCGATGAAGAATTCGTAGAAATAGCCGGAAAACTCCCAGAGAGCAGATAGGAGGTCCGGAAATGTCAGAATATCATATCCCCGTACTTCTGGACTGGAGCGTCAGCGCCCTGGTGGGCGACCCTTCGGGCTTCTATGTCGACGCCACATTCGGCGGCGGCGGACACTCGCGCGAAATACTCTCCAGACTCTCCCCTGAAGGAAGACTGCTGGCTTTCGACCGCGACAGCGACGCTTTTGCGAACTGTCCGGAAGATAGCCGTTTCACATTGATACACAACAATTTTCGTTTCGTCCATAACTTCGCGCTTCTGGAGGCCCACAAGGCCGCACGCGATTACCGGGAACGCGGAGCGGACGAGACAGGGAAGATGGATGCCGGAGGCGGAGCGGACGAGACAGGGCCGACAGAAGAGAGAGGCGTCGCGGACGGAATTCTCGCGGACCTCGGGGTTTCGTCCCATCAGTTCGACACGGCGGAAAGGGGCTTTTCATTCCGCTTCGACGCCGCTCTGGATATGAGGATGAACTCCCTTGCAGAAAAAGATGCCGCCTCGGTGGTAAACGGCTATGAGGCCGGAGAACTCGAAAGGATTTTCCGTCTCTACGGTGAGCTGGAAGGCTCCCGCCGGATAGCATCGCTGATAGTCGCCGCGCGGGAGAAGGCCCCGATACGCTCGACCGGAGACCTCAACTCCGTCCTCTCCCCCGTACTGCCGCCCTACGCCGAGCACAAGTTCCTCGCCAAGGTCTATCAGGCCCTGCGCATCGAAGTGAACGACGAGATGAAGTCTCTCGAGAAGTTCCTCGAAGGCGCGGTGGACACTCTCAAGCCGGGAGGTAAACTTGTGGTCATCACCTACCAGTCCCTCGAAGACAGGATGGTGAAGAATTTCATAAGAAGCGGCAATGTCGAGGGAAAGATGGAAAGGGATATCTACGGACGCTGCGCGGTGCCGCTGGAGGCCGTGGAGCGCAAGCCGATCCTCCCTTCGGAGGAGGAAATCGCGGCGAACACCAGGGCGCGCAGCGCCAAGATGCGCGTCGCACGCAAGATAGGAGAGACAGCGTCTGCTGCAGGCGGCGGAAGGCGCGGAATGTCAGAACAGGCGTAATGCAGGAATAATGGACGGGAAAGACATACAGGAAACCCCGCAGACGCGGGAAGACGGGAGGAAGTGGAAAGTCCAGGACATAGGACAGCTTCTGGGGAACTTGGTGAAGGCCATCGCCAAAGGAGAACTGATGCTGAGACTGAACATCGGGCAGTACTTCATCCACGTGATATGGATGTTCTTCCTCATAACGATGTTCATCTGGTTCAACCTCGGAGTCGATAACACTCTGGCGGAGGTGGAGAAGAACAAGCTGACGCTCAAGGAACTCCAGACGCAGAACTCCGCACTGGAGTTCAAGATGAAAAGCATTGTCCGCCGTTCCACTCTGGAGGAGATGTTAAGGCAGTCGGGGTCGGAAGTACAGGAGCCTGAGAATGCCGCCGTCCGGCTGAAAAAGTAAGGACGGAGACAGGAGAGTGAAGAGTGGAGAACAGAAAGTGGAGAACGGAGAAGAGTGAAGAGTGAAGAGTGAAGAGTGAAGAGTGAAGAGTGAAGAGTGAAGA
>CAVKLO010000275.1:0-2852 GCA_963656985.1 Bulleidia sp.
CCATAGTCCTGCTGACATCGTATCTGGTGACCATCACGGTCATACCGGTGTATTACTATCGCTGGTACAGAAAACAGGATATTTTCCGCCCGGCCCCTTTCCTCCAGAAAATCTCGGTGCACGAGCCTCTTCTCCGGGCCGAAGAGCGTGGTGTGAACTGGTTCATATCCCACAGCCGGGCGGCTTGGGGCCTGCTTGCCGTGTCTGCGGCCGGAATCATAATCTGTCTGGTCTATATGCCTAAAACCAGACTTCCGGAGATTACTTACCACGAGACCATAATGAATATCGACTGGAATGAGCAGATATCGCTGGAGGAAAGCACTGCCAGAGTGGCCGGTCTGGAAAAGGCGGTGGAGGAAAGTACCGTTCAGCTGACCTCGATGGCCGGAATCCAGCAGTTCATACTCGGCCACAGCGGAGACCTCGGGCCGACTGAAGTCTCGGTATATATGGACTGCTCCGATGCTGAGTCTCTGAACAAGGCCAAGGCTGCGGCCGCAGACTATATGGCCCGATTCCCGGCTGCCGACTGGTCCTGTGAAGTGGCAAGCAATGTTTTCGATATGGTATTCGGCGGGGATGAACCGGAACTTTTGGCGCGGCTCCGTCCGGTATCTTCTCCCGAGCTGGAAACCGGAAAAGTGAATGCCGCCCTCTCCGATATCCGGGCGGCCCTGCCCGGCGTGAAGATAGCCGACCTGTCCGAAAAGACGGATCTGCTGTTCATTGCGGATCCTGACCTTATGGCACTCTATGATGTTTCCTATTCGAGTCTGGTTTCCGTTCTGAGGAACGCGATGCATTCCAACCGCCTTTTCACCATAGTTCAGGGCAGCAGAACTCTTCCCGTAGTGACCGGAAGTGACCGGAAGACGCTATGGGAAACTCTCCAAAGCACATACATAAATAAGGTTCCCGTATCTGCAATGATGAGGCAGACCTATGTCCGGGACTTCAAGAGCATAGTGTCCGGAGTGGAGGGGAACTACTATCCTCTGGTATTGGACGTCGCGCAGAGCGACGTCCCGGAAGCTATGGACGCAGTACGCACGGCACTGCGCGGGCGCGGGGACTTCGAAGCGTCGTTCAGCGGAACGTGGTTCTCTTCGCGCGAACTCGCGGGAGAGATGGCCGTGGTTTTCCTGATAGCGGCAGTGCTTCTGTATCTGATACTTGCGTCGCAGTTCGAGTCTCTGCTGCAGCCGTTTCTGATTATGGCTGAAATCGTGGTGGACATCTTCGCGAGTCTGGCGGTACTCTGGATTACGGGAGTTTCGATTAATCTGATGTCGCTCATCGGTCTGGTGGTGGTCAGCGGCATCGTCATAAACGACTCCATTCTCAAGGTGGATACGATAAACCGCCTGCGCCGCGAAGGTATGGAGCTTCGGGAGGCGGTGGTGGAAGCTTCCGGGCGCAGGATGAAAGCCATCATAATGACTTCTCTGACTACCATACTGGCTGTGGTGCCTTTCCTCGGCAGAGGCAATATGGGCGATGACCTGCAGTATCCTATGTCGATAGTCATCATCGCCGGTATGGTGGTGGGCACTCTTGTAAGTCTTCTGGTGCTTCCGGCGCTCTACTGGTCCATCTACAGGAAGAAGTGAGTATGCGCGCACGTGTGGACATTTCTCCGTTCTCGGTGATTCTGGTGATGCTGGCGCTTTCGGTAATCGGCATCCTCAGTATGGAGCGTCTGCATATCCAATACAAACCCTCTAAGGGAAGCCGCTCCATTTCCGTCTCCTACGCCCTTGGCGGGGCGTCCGCTGAAGTGGTGGAGTCCGAGGTCACCTCGAAGATTGAAGGCGTGCTTTCGGGCCTGAAAGGCTGCACGGGGATATCTTCCATATCCGGGAAGGGTTCCGGAAGCGTAACCGTCTCCTTCGACAGGAAAACTGATATGGCGGCCGCCCGTTTCGATGTGGCTTCGGCCATCAGAAACATCTATCCGAGCCTTCCCCCGAATGCCTCCTATCCTTCCATTTCCCTAAATTCCGGCGGAAACAAGAGCTCCACCGCCATCAGTTACCGGATAAAGGGGAGTCTGCCGTCTCGGGAACTGAGCCGTTTCGCGGAGCGCAGCATACAGCCGGGAATCTCCCTCATAGAAGGTGTGGACAAGGTCAGCGTCAGCGGTTCGACTCCTTACCACTGGGTGATTACCTTCGATGCGGCACAGGCTTCGGCTTTGGGAATCAGCGCGAATGATATCGCCGATGCATTCAGGCACTTTTTCCGGGAAGAAATGCCGGGAATGACTGAAGAGGACGGGCATCTTATGGCGGTCCGTCTTGTGACAGGAGGGAATGATGAAGATTTCGGCTCCATTCCGATTAAGCTCTTAGGAGAGCGTCTGGTCTATCTGAGGGACATTGCGGACTGGAAATATGTCGAAGCTCTCCCGGACAGTTATTACCGTATCAATGGACTCAATACGGTCACTCTCTCGGTATCCGTTTCAGAGAACTCCAATCTCGTTTCCACGGTCAAGGCCATAAAGAGGGAAATGGCCGCACTTCAGGAGGGTTTTCCCCGCGAAATCACGGTCAGCACGGGCTATGACTCGTCGGAATACGTCGCCCAGGAACTGAACAGGATTTATCTCCGCACAGGACTCTGTCTTCTCATTCTGCTGCTTTTCGTGCTCATAACGAACCGTTCCTGGAAGAGCACTTTCATCGTGGCAGCCTCACTGACGGTAAATATCCTGATATCCATAGCCTTCTATGCGTTTCTCGCTATTCCGGTGCACATCTACACTCTGGCCGGAATCACCGTCTCGCTGGGCATCGTCATAGACTCCACCATAGTGATGGCTGACCACTATGCCTATTACCGCGACA
>CAVKLO010000276.1:0-2849 GCA_963656985.1 Bulleidia sp.
GTATGTCATCAATCTCACCAAACAGATATAGAGAAGTTCGGCGAGACATCTGTGGCCAACCCGATTAAGGATATGGTGTTCAGTCTTTCATTTGAGGCTGATGCCGTGTCTCAGGAGCTTTTGACCATACTGAGGGAATACAGCCACCGCTGGATTGATACGGACTTGACCGCCGATACGGCCATTGGCCGTCAAGTTGAGTCCCTTCTCGGCATAGAGATGAACGATTCTCCTCTTCCCGACTACAAGGGGATTGAACTCAAAAGCTTCCGCAGCCGGCGTCCGAGCATCAAGAAAAATCTCTTCTGCAAGGTGCCGGACTGGGACATAAGCTGTCTCAAGAGCGCTGCGGAGATTGTGGATAAGTATGGCTATGTCTCCCAAGACATCAAGTCATACAGGAATACTCTCCACTGCAAATCGCCGAACTCCCAGAATCTCCGTCTTAATGTGAACTATCCGGACAATCTGCTGGAAATTGAGGAGGACAGGACTGTCGGGCCGGATGTGTTCAGGAAAGTTGCCGATGTCGCCGTGTGGCGTCTGCAGACTCTTCATCAGTGCCTGCTGACAAAACACCACGAGACTTTCTGGATTGAGGTGGACACCAGAATTGGAGACTGCGGGCAGGAGCAGTTTATGTTCAACAGAATTGAGCACACACGGAATCCCATCGTCTCCCAGTTCGACATTCTTCTGGAGCAAAGTATGATTACTGTCGATCTGCTTCTGGGACGTCCGAAAGTTGATTTGATTACCGGGAAACAGAAGAAGGGCGGTGACGCGGTCATTTTCAAGATCAAGAAAAGTGCCGCCGTTTTCGACCTGCAGGTAGTTCTTCGTATCGACAATCAGCCTTCTGGCTGCCATCCAGTTCATCAGCTCGTCTATCCAGCTGTCCGTGGTGTTCGCGCCCCGGCGGTCAGCGAGCCCGAACGGGCCGACCCCGTCGCCGTAAAGGTGCAGTTCGGCGTTCTTGCCGGCTTTTTTCCACTCCAGGAAGAGTCCGAGGCAGCCTGCGGCAACATTGGGATGCTCAGCTCGGGACATTACCAGAAGGTCGGGCGCGTTTTCCGGCACGACCACGTCCATCAGCGACGGCCCATAGACAGACACCAAAAAATCGGGCATCTCGCCCTCCCGGGCAGTGATCGTGGCGCCGGTCGCGACACCGCCTCCCGCCGAGAAGCCGAGCACTCCGACTTTCTCCGGGTCGATGCCCCACTCGGCCGCGTGCTCCCGCACAAGCTTCACTGCTGCGCGGCAGTCCTCTACCGCACGCATATTCGCCGCGTCACCTTCCTCGCTCGGCATAGGATTCGCGTTGGCGTGCTCGAACTGCAGGAACTCCGTCACGTCATAGGTTCTGAACGGCATCCTCGCGGCCGCCGTCCCGGCGTCCAATTTCTTCTTTTTTTCTCCGCTCCGCTTCGTCGCCGGAGGCGTCGTCTGATTATACAGGCGATACTTGAGTCCGATGGCGGCTACACCCCTTGCGTTCAGCAGCTTTGCCATCCTTTCCACATCGTTTGTCCACGACAGGTAGCGCATTGCGCCGCCCGGACAGAGGATGACCGCTGTCCCCACGTTCTTCTCCGCGCTCGGGAGATAGGCTTCGACTGAGGGTTCCGTCACTCCGGAAATCATCTTCTGGCCATCGCGGACGACGGCTTTTTCCTGCGCGTCTTTCGGGCCTGCAGTCTGTACCGGCACCGGCAATACGATCTGCGCCATAGCGGTGGAGGTAGCCAGCAGTGCGGTGAGAACGGATATCTTTACTTTCTTCATATGTGCTTCTTTTTAGGAATTTACTTAAGTCATTGCTTTCCGTCGAACTGACTGCAGACGGAGGAGAAATGGGCTTTGAAATCGCTCCATCTGTAGTAAGGGTGCATATCCGAAGGGAGGGGGAGTGTCACTTCCTCTCCGCACAGGAGAGCCTTCATGAGGATTTCATCGCTCTTGGCGCTTCTGTAGAATATGAGCTGGATGTTGCCGGCCATACCGGTACGGTAGCTCTGATAGACTTTCTCGATGTCGGCGGGATCTGCCGGAACCTTGTCCGCTCCGTCCAGCCCCAGAAGGACTGTGAGCGGGCCGAGATAGCTGTCGTGTCCGAAACGCAGGGACGCTATGTCACCGCAGCGGCCCTCGATCACGTCATCAGCCTTGTCCAGAATGTCCCGCAGAATAGGAACCACTATGTATCTGACCGACCAGTAGTATTTGTATGTCCCCCTGTTGCCTCTCTCCCAGTTCTCGTACAGTTCTTCCGCATTCATCGGGTCGCCCATTATCCCCACGTAGTCGATGCTTGGCAGGGTGGTGAAGAAAGTGTTCAGCGCAAAGCCGATGGCTTCCTCGGATTTGGACAGTCCGCTTGCATCGCTGAACAGCTCCTCGATGAAGACGTTCTTGCCGCTCTTCTGTCCGTCAGCGTACAGGAGGCTGTCGGCTATCGGGAATATCTCCCTCGGGAAGTCGCGCTTATACGGATTCTGCCTGTCGTCCGGGACTACGGCGTTCAGGGTCTCGCGGGAGGAACGCTGATAGATGTCGAGTTTGTCATTGCAGCCCGCAAGGGACTGGCAGAATGCCGCCATACTTATTATGCACCGCGTGGACAGCGAAGAGACTGCATTGACGTGTCCGCCTTTCTTGAAGACCGTCGGGAAACTTTCGTACATCGTCCTGGCTATGCGGGCGTGCTGCTCGTAGCCGAGCGGAGTCAGTTCTCCCCAGCCGTTCTTCAGTTCGGGATAGATTTCCTGATATTTGGCATAGAAACTTTCCCCGGCAGGGGTGAGCACTCCCTTGTCGTGGGCTTCCGTAAGGATGGCTTCGATTTC
>CAVKLO010000277.1:0-2839 GCA_963656985.1 Bulleidia sp.
GCCTTCTCGCTTCCGAGTTCCACTTCCTTGTCAGTGGCCACAAGGGTCGCGGTGCCCTTGTTCGTACCGGCAGCGACCTTGAACACCTGCGCACCGCCCTCGACGGTGAAGTCCTCGCCGAGAACCGCCGTGGACTTGGCGTCGAAAGTGAAAGGTATCTCCATATCGGAAGTGGCCGTGAAGTTCTTGCCGCTGTTCATTCCCTGGAGTTCCAGAGTCAGCGTGCATCTGTTCAGAAGGTCGGCGCTCGTGGAGGCGAAGCTGTAGGCGATCTTCTCCTTGGCCTCGACCGCTATCACCATAGAGAGCGCCGTACCGGCCTGATAGCCGTCAGGGACGGCGAAAGTCAGGCTGATGTTCTTGCCCTCGGTGATGTTCTCCAGAGGTGTCACCTCGATGAAGGCGCTGCTTTCGCCGGCGGCGAATACGAAGCTCTGCGAGGAGAGGCTGTACTCCTTGCCGGCTTCGGCCGTACCGGACACCTGCACGGGCACGGTGAGAGAGGTTTCAACAGGCTTGGATACCGACATCTGGACTGTCAGAGGAGAATCGGCGAGCAGAACGGCCTGAGTCTTGACGAACTGGATGCTCGGTTTCTCCTTGGTGCAGGACATCACGCACAGTGCTGCCGCTGCGAGAATCATTAATGCTTTTTTCATTGCTTTATGAGTTTAACGTTAACTGTCTGAAAAACCCTTCGGGAGCCGGCGAGGACATCCTGAAGAGGAAGCTGTCATTTTCTGGAAACGGCAGCGTCATATTCGTCCTTCGCGGCCTGCACCAGAGCGCGTTCCTCAGCCGTCGGAGTCTCCCCCTTGGGCAGCTGATAATAGTCCGAGCGGTCGTCGGTCTTCGGAGTGAGTTCCTGATAGGAGCAGGAGGAAAGAAGCAGCGCCGCGAACATTCCCGCGACCGCCGCCGATGCATATTTACGATACATAGCCTTCATTCTGAATCATCTTGTCATTTAAATCCGTGTCGCCCTTGTAGATGGGGGCGGTGTAGAGATAGCGCTTCGTGGTGTACTTGAGCCCGTTGTTTATGACCCACATTTCCGGGCATCCGTTGCGCTTGAGCTCGAACCAGCGGTCGGCCTCCAGATAGAGTTCCTTGCGCCTCTCGTCGAAGATGGCGGACATAAGCCTGGACAGAGGCCGGCCCTGCGAATCCTCCTTTATGAGGGCGGTCTGATTCACTTCGGGGAGAGTGTCCATAGTGTAGTCCTCCACCCCCTCGATACGGCTGCGCCGCAGATAGTTCAGCTGCTCCAAAGCCTTGGCCTCGCTGCCCGTCTGAGCATAAGCCTCGGCGAGCATCAGCACTATCTCGGAACCCCTCACCTTCGCGCTGGAATTCTTCATATTCAGACGCTTCGCATCGAACGAAACCGCGTAGCGGACATCCTTTTCCTTATCGGCGTCGAAAAGCCGCACCAGAGACGCGCTCACGGGACGGGTGCGCAGATCCTTGATTATCATCGAATAATACCAGTCCAGGTCGCAGCTGTTGTTTATGTGCGAGCGCACTATCACCTCCTGTCCTGAGGCGTTCTTGGCCTGGATCATAGAGGCGTACTCCCCTATCGTGGCGAGCCTGTATTCCTTCACCGTCATCAGCTGCTCGCAGAGGGGAATCACGGAAGCGTAATCTCCCGCCCAGAAAAGGAGCTTGGCCAGATAGGCCTTCACCACATTCTCGGTGAAGAGGAACATCCCGTCCGTGATATGGTAGTCCATAGATTTCTTCAGCAGGTCTGCGGCATACTCCACGGTCACGTCCAGAGGCTCGCGAGCGGGCATCGCCTCCATATCGAAGCTGTCGATCAGAGGAAGCCCCAGCTGGGAGGCGGCTCCGAAAAGGCTGCAGGCCTCGCAGTAATTGCGGATGAGATTATAGTAGCAGACGCCCTTTATGGCATAGCTCGCGCTCATCAGCTTGCGGGAGAGCTCCGTGTCCCGTCCCTTCATATTCTCCAGAACTATGTTGCAGTCGCGGATGACGGCGAAAGTGTTCTTGTAGGTGAGCTGACGTGCGTTTATCTTGTCTCCCGCGTAGGCCGCGAGGGAGCCGGTCTTCACGTTCGCGTCGAGATTGTCCGAGAAGCTCTCGTAGAGGATGATTCCGTCATAGTTTCCTATGATGTACTCGTCCTCGCCGCCCTCGATGCTATTTATGCGGTTATGGATGAGAGAGGCGAACTCCTCGTCGGTCTCGGGAATCACCTTGCCCTGAGGCTGTACGCTCAGGTAGTTCCCGCAGCCGGCCGCGAGAAGAAGAAGTGCAGACAGAATCGGAAGTTTATATGCTTTCATAAGACTAAAGGCTGAGATTCATACCGAAGGACACGCTGCGCGTAGTCGGATAAGTCGCCCCCGGGACTTCAGGGTCCATACCGTCATAGGAGGTGACGGTGAAGAAGTTGTTCAGGGAGAGGTTGAAGGAGACGCTGTCCGTCCGCAGCTTGCGGGTCAGGGCGGAAGGCAGCGACCAGGTTAAGATTATGGACTTTATCCTCAGATAGGAGACATCCTTCAGGTAGATGGCGTCCACTATGTTGTAGTCCATAGGGTTGTAGTAGCTGAAATTGTACTTGTAGCCGAAATAGTCGTATATGCGTGGGTACTTGACCCCCTGCGTATTGGACGAAGTCCAGCGGTCCGTGCGGTCTTTCGTGACGTTCAAGTGGTTCGAGTAGAGATCGCTGTACTGCGACTGCACGGTCTCGGTGGAGACTCCCTCGTGGCGCGGCGAGTAGTAGGATGCCGGCGAGGAGATCTTGTCGTAGCGCTTGGCACCAAGCGAGTAGTATCCGTTCACGCTCAGTCTGAATGACTTGTAG
>CAVKLO010000278.1:0-2832 GCA_963656985.1 Bulleidia sp.
CTTCGAAGCGGGTCTTCGAGAACTCGTAGTCGCACTGCCAGTCCACTTCGAACCAGCCGGTGTCGAAATGAATCACGTCGCAGGGGTAGCGGCCCTCGCGGATGTGCCTCGCCACGTCATAGCCGTCCTGCTGCGTGAAGTAGGAGATGCGGCTCATCCAGGTGCCGAAGGACCAGAGCGGAGGCATCTGAGCCTTGCCGGTGAGGGTGGTGTATTCGTCGAGGATGTCCTTCGGCTCCCCGAGGAAGATGAACAGGTCCAGATTCTCGTCTCCCATATATATCTTCTGCAACCCTATGTAGCTCGCACCGAAGTCGCAGGTGAGGGGAGCCGAGGTGTGGTAGAAGAAGCCGTAGCCCCGGCTGCTCATATAGAACGGAACCGGCTTGTACATCTGGTCGGTCTCCGGCCCCTGAGGGTCCGTGACGAAGAGGTTCAGCTTCTGCCCGACCTTGTCCAGGCCCGTGGCGCTCTCGCCGCAGCCGAAAATCATCTCGCCGGCAGAGAGGGTGAACACGGGGTTTATGCGGCGGGCGTTGTCGCTGCCCCTCTTGATGAAGGAGAATGGCAGGAACTTGACCTGGGTGAGGTCGGTGTCCTGACGGGCGGCGGTCCGGGTGAGGACGCGCCCTTCGGAATCCATAACGACGATGCGCCACGGGGAGCGGTCGATCCGTATGGAGCCGAAATCGCCGGTGTAGAGGACATAGTCTTCGGTTTCGCTCACCTTCCAGGAAGTGTCATTGGACGGCTTGCCGTCCAGCATAATGGACTCCTCCTCGGGAGGGACGACGGGGGTGGTGAGCATACGGACGCGGACGGTGCGCGGGGAGATGAAGTCGAGCCTGATCCGGAGCTCCGGGTCGTTCACGTATGCGGTGCCGGGGAAGTCGAGCATCTGCAGTTCCTGGACCTGCTGGATATTGGTGTTGAACGCCTGGCGCGGGGACATACGGTAGCGTTTCCAGCCCACGAGGCCCTCGCCCGAGGCTGCGTCGAAGCTCGCGAGCCGGTCGGCGAGGAAGTAGGTGTTCGCGAGGTCGCGGAAGTCGTCGCTGACGTCTATGGCCTGGTTCAGCAGGTAGGAAGTGCCGCCCGTGATGCGCGGCTGGGCTTCGAGGATGCCGGTAAAGGCGATAAGTGCTCCCGAAGCGAGCAATAATGCGGTTTTTCTCATATCGTTCCGGTGTTTATATGCGGTCAAGGATTCCTATATCGTTCCTGTGTCCGGATGCGGTCAGGGATTCCTAAATTATGGAAAGGATGGTTCCTTTTCCGACAAATCTACATAAAATCTCCCGATTTCGCACTCCTTACCCAGGCTTTCGCACTTTTGTGTTTTCTGATACGTAATCCGTCGCTGTCTCCATCCGGAGTTCGATTCCGCTCCGATTTGGAGTTCGGCTCCGCTCCGATGCGGGATTCGGGGTGAAATAAAACGTTATTTTCACCCCGGAGGGCTCTGAGAACACGTGCGGGGTGAAAAAAGGCCTCTTTTTCACCCCGGATGTAGCCGATGACGAGATTGGGGCCGGCAATACGGGAAAATGAGGCGGAACGGTCGTGAGAGACTATAGCGACAGGCGAAGTTTCGCCCGCAGCTGTCCGGAGGCTCGGGCGGACGCATTTGGCTGCGGAGCAGCCGGAAGAGGTCTGCGGCCGCTGAGACTGCCGGACACTGCGGGCGAGGAGACCTCACCTCCTATTTATATTCCGAAGGCGGGCAGCCGAACTGCTTTTTGAATGCGTTCGAGAAATGGGAGAGGGTGGTGAAGCCGGTCATATAGGCGATCTCGGAGACATTGTACTGATTCCCCTTCAGCAGCTCTGCCGCACGGTTCAGTTTATAGTGGCGGAAAAGCTCGCCCGGATTCTCGCCTGTAAGCCCCTTTATCTTATAGTAGAGCTTAGAGCGCGAGATATGGAGCCGCTCCGTCATCGTGCTTATGTCGATTTCGGAGTTCGAAAGGCCTTCTTCCATAATACCGTACAATTCGTCCAGAAAAGCCCTGTCACGTTCGGAAAGCCCCTCCTCCGGAGTCATCGCACTGGTGTCCGTGGCCCCGGCTATGAGAGTCCGGAGGTGCTGGTAGGCAAGCAGCCGCGCCTGCACGAGAGCCATAAGATAGTTCGGGTCGAAAGGCTTGGTGATATACGCATCGGCCCCCGCCCGGAGACCTTCCACCTGGTCGGAAACCGCGCTCTTCGAGGTGACGAGTATCACGGGGATGTGGCTGAGCAGCAGGTCGGACTTCAGGGAGCGGCAGAAGTCGAGGCCGCTCCGACCCGGCATCATCACGTCCAGGATTATAAGGTCGGCAGGCTCGTCGTGGAGGCTCGCCATAGCCGAATCTGCGTCAAAACGGCATATCACATTATAGGAGAGCGAAAGAATCTCCTTCATATAGTGGACCACGTCGATGTCGTCGTCCACCACCATAACCGTCGGGCGGGAAGAATCGGGATTGGACGCGTCAGCGGCCGGACTGAGGCTCAGCTCGCCTTTCGCGAACGGACGGGACGCGCTCGGAGCATTCTCTTCGAGACGCTCCTTTCTGCTGTAGGCGCTCTCGGAGGCTGGCAGGGTCAGGGTGAAGATGCTGCCGACGCCGTTCCCACCGTCCGAGACTTCGAGGCTGCCGTGGTGGAGCTGCGCGAGGCTGCGGGCGTAGTAGAGGCCGATTCCGGTGCCGTAAACGCGATGCGCGACGCTCCCGTCCACTCGGAAATAGCGCTCGAAAATGCGCGACTTGTACTTGTCCGGTATGCCGATGCCGCTGTCCTCGAACACGAATTCGTAGCAGGCGACCTTTGCCTGGTTGGAGGGCTTCT
>CAVKLO010000279.1:0-2826 GCA_963656985.1 Bulleidia sp.
GAGTTCGCTCAGAGTGGACATTCTACTTCGATGACTTCATCTTCATATACATACCATAAAAAACCGCGGACACGGGAGCAGCCCATCTTGCGGTAAAGCTGCACGTATCGCGCCACCTGTCTTTCATAAGCGTCCGCGTGCCGGCCGAACTTATAATCTACAATAATCACGCCGTCTGCCGTCACCACCGCCCTGTCAGGCCTGTGGATGCTGCCGTCGCTGTCTATGATGTCAGTCTCAGCGATGATTCTCGCATCAGGAGGGAACCAGCCGCGCTCCACTGCGGAGGCGAGACGGGAAGCGAGCATAGCATAGTCTCTTTCCGCATCTTCACTCTCCAGCCGGCCCTCTCTCACCGCCTCGTCCACAGCCGCACGGAGATCCTGGGGGGAGCGGACGGCGGCGAGAATGCCGTGGAGGACTATGCCGTTTATCCTGCGTGAGGATTTGGCGCCCGCAAGTCCGTCGGAGCCGAAGAAATCCGAAGCATCCTCCGGGAAGGCGAGGCGGCCTTCGAGGGGATAGGAAGGGTAGGCCGAATCACAGCTGTTTTCATTCCGGACCTTGCGTTTCATCCGGGTGAAATCGTAAACATCACCGAAGCTGCAGCTCCCGTCCTTATCGAGCCTTTCCCGCAGATGCAGATACAGGAGCTGGGAGATGTCGGAGTATTCCGGGAGGGTCGCCGCTTCCCGAAGCTTGGCGGACGGCTGTTTCGCTATGATATGGAGAGACTTGGCGGCCCGCGTGAGAGCCACGTAGAAAAGATTTATGCAGTCCATCTCCTTCCGGCGTCTGTCATCCTCGTAGTCTTTGCAGAAAGCCGTGCTGCGCAGGGTGGAAGAGAGGCTCAGGGGATAAATGGCATCCGCGGCCGACTTGAGGGGCGCTGACCCGTCCGGAAGGTGCAGGAGAGGGTCATCCCCTCCCAGATAGCACCAATGGGTGGCGGGTTTCGACATACTTACGGTCTCCGCGAACGGGAATATGACATACGGGAACTGCAGTCCCTTGGATTTGTGGATGGTCATCACCCTCACCGAAGAGGCGTCCTGAGGGGAGCTGATCTTCGGGGACGCGCCATCGAAGTACTCCAGAAAGGCCTGAAGATTCTGTCCGTTCGCCGCGGTCCACTCCTGCAGGCAGTCCATAAACGACTGGATGAAGAGAACCTGGCCGTCGGTGCAGCCGGGGTTGCGCTCCTCCATCAGACGGAGAATGGACTCGCACAGATCCGTGAGCGAATGCCACTGCATTTTCCATTCCTCCTCCGCCCCCTCGGGAATGAGGCAGGAGGCCAGATAACAGCTGATTTCATCACCGGGGTCGTCGACCCAGTGCAGCAGAGAGACAAGCCGCCGCACCGTAAGCGAAGACTTGACATCGAGGGAATCGTCGCTGACGACGGGTATGCCGCTTCCGATCAGATGTGCGGCCACCTCCGAGCCGCTGGAGTTGTTCCTGACCAAGACAGCTATATCGCCCGGCTCCGCCCCGCGGGCCATAGCGTCCCTGACGGAATCAAGCACTGCTTCCAGCTGGTCCTCCGAAGTAAAATCCACCTTGACGAAACCCTTCTGAGGCTCGTTCTCTTCAGTTACGGCAGACTTCTGGCAGACATCGGCGTACTCCTCCGAGACGGCAGTCCCGAGCTGAGCGGCAGCGAAAGTGAAAAAGGCGTTGTTAAATTCGACCACGGTGAAGGTGCTGCGCCAGTTCGCATCGAGAGGCTCCGTCTGAGCGGACGGGAACTGCTCCTGAAGCGTGCTGCCCAGAAGCTCCCAGTCGGAGCCGCGCCAGCGGTAGATGCTCTGTTTCACGTCCCCCACGACCAGGCTCTCGTGACTGTTAGACTCGCTTTCGCGCAGCAGAGGCAGAAAATTGTCCCACTGCAGGCGCGAAGTGTCCTGGAACTCGTCGAGCAGGAAGTGCTCGAAGCGGACTCCGAGCTTTTCATAGACGAAGGGGGCGTCGGAGCCGCCGATTATTTTACGGAGAATCTCGTTGCTGTCCTCAATGCACAGCACGTTCTTTTCCTTGACCAGAGCCTCGAAATTCCGGAAAAACTCTCCGGCGATGCCGAGACTGCAGATCCGTCCCTTCAGCAGGACCGCCGTCCGATAGAGCCTGTATCTCTCCGAGAACAGGTCACGGAAAGATGCCAGAGGCCCGTCCAGGACTCCCTGTACCTGAGGCAGGAGTTTAGGGGCCTTGTCTTTGGTGAACCACAGCTGAGGGTCCGAGCACTTTTCCATCACGGCAGCGGACGGGGACACATAGCCGGTTTTCGTATCCGGCTTCCGGCTATAGGCCAGTACCGTCTGCAGGAATTTACGGTTCGAATCCGCAGGGTCTATGCCGCAACGCTCCAGAGCAGCCCCGACCTCCTCCGCCGCCTTCCGTACCGCCGACTCGTAACTCGCGATATACGCCGTGCATTCTTTCCGTACTGCCCTGAGGCGGCCACGTGAGAACATCTCGGCATCATCCAGGCCGTATTCGTCCAGAAGCGAGCCGTGTTCGGCCGACTTGAGGTTGCGGGCGTTCTCGAAGATGGTGTCCGCAAGATTCACCCGGCCGCCCCGCTCCAGAGTATCCGCGACATCCTCGTCCAGCCAGCCGAGCATCTCCCTGTCGTCTTCGGTGATGGAGTCAAGCATCCTGTCCACGGCTTCCCTGATGAGGGAATCCCTGTCCAATTCGACCTGATAGGAGGCGAAATACCCTATCTCGCGGGAGAAGGCCTTGAGGGTCTGCTGGAAGAAGCTGTCGATGGTGCTTACCGCGAAGGCACCGTAATCGTGCAGGATGTTCACGAGCACATCC
>CAVKLO010000280.1:0-2826 GCA_963656985.1 Bulleidia sp.
GAAATATACGGCCCTGGGGGCCAAGATTCCTAAGGGAGCACTTCTGGTGGGTCCTCCCGGAACCGGCAAGACCCTGCTCGCGAAGGCGGTGGCGGGGGAGGCGAACGTACCGTTCTTCTCCATTTCCGGTTCCGATTTCGTGGAGATGTTCGTAGGAGTCGGAGCCTCGCGCGTGCGCGACCTGTTCAAGCAGGCTAAGGAGAAGGCTCCGTGCATAGTGTTCATCGACGAGATCGACGCGGTCGGGCGCGCCCGCGGCAAGAACGCCGGCTTCTCCTCGAATGACGAGCGGGAGAACACCCTTAACCAGCTTCTTACGGAGATGGACGGTTTCGGCTCGAACTCGGGCGTCATAGTGCTTGCCGCCACGAACCGTGCGGACATCCTCGACAAGGCCCTGCTGCGCGCCGGGCGTTTCGACAGGCAGATTCACGTGGACCTGCCCGAACTCAGGGAACGCGAGGAGATATTCAAGGTACATATGAAAGGCCTCAAGATAGCCTCCGATTTCGATGTGGACTTTATGGCGAAGCACACGCCGGGCTTCTCGGGAGCCGATATCGCCAATGTCTGCAACGAGGCCGCCCTCACCGCTGCACGCAGAGGCAAGAGCGAGATAGATAGGCAGGATTTCCTCGATGCCGTGGACCGCATCATAGGCGGTCTGGAGAAGAAGGGCTCCATAATGACCGTTAAGGAGAAGAACTCCATAGCCCATCACGAGGCCGGGCACGCAGTGGTCAGCTGGCTTCTGCCTTACGCGAATCCTCTCTTCAAGGTGACGCTCATCCCTCGCGGACAGGCGCTCGGAGCGGCCTGGTATCTGCCGGAAGAAAGAAAGCTCTGGACCAGATCCCAGATGATAGACGAGATGTGTTCGCTCATCGGAGGGCGCGTAGCCGAGGAGATCGTGAACGGAGAACCTTCCACAGGAGCCCAGAACGACCTCGAAAGGCTCACCCGTATGGCCTACGGTATGGTGCAGTATTACGGTATGTCCGACAAGGTCGGCCTGCTCTCTTTCTACGACTCCACGGGCTCGCGCGGATATGAACTCACCAGACCGTACAGCGAGAAGACCGCGGAGGTGATGGACAACGAGGTCAAGGAACTCGTGAAGATGATACACGACCGCAGTTATGAGCTTTTGAGTAGCCATAAGGAAGGATTTCTGCAGGTTGCCGCTCTACTTCTGGAAAAAGAAGTTATATTTGCGGATGATGTCGAGAAGATTCTGGGGCCGAAGGTGCTCCCTCCTTCCGATGAAAGGAAGCCGGAAGAGACTTCCGCGCCTGAGCAGCCCGCTGCTGACAGTAGCGCTTCCGCACCCGGGGAAGCGGGTTCTGACGGGCCTTCTTCCGCATCCGGAGAAACAGTTTAGCTTATGAAGAACGTAGTGGTACGTACCATATCGGGGGTGGGCTTTGTCCTTGTGATACTGGCCTGCCTGCTGATAAACAGATATCTCTTTGCCGCATTCATCATCCTGATGATGATATCGATGATGCACGAATTCTACAGGATGACTATGGGGGATCTCTACAGGAACTCCCGCATCATAGCCATCGCCACCGGCGTGACGCTCTTCCTGCTGATTTTCTTCCTGCAGTGCTACGGCCTGCCGGCAAAGTTCATAGCCTGCGCCCTCGTACCGCTGCTGGTTCTGATGGTATATTCCCTGTATGAGAAGGACAGGGAGAATTTCGGGAAGTTTCCTTTCATCTACACCGGCCTGCTGTACATAGCGGCTCCGCTCTCGCTCGTGAATCTTCTGGCCTTCGACTCGGAGGGTAATTTCAGCGCGGTGCTGCTGCTCTGCTTCTTCATCATAAACTGGGGTTCAGACATCGGCGCCTTCTGTTTCGGGACAGCCTTCGGACAGAAGCCCGGAAGCCGCAGGCTCTTTCCCGGCATCTCCCCGAAGAAGTCCTGGGTGGGGTTCTGGGGAGGACTGTTCCTGGCTCTGGTTTTCGCGGCCATACTGCATTTCACGGGGATTTTTCATTTCCCTCTCTGTCACTGTCTGGGGCTTGCTGTCACCATCCATATAGGAGGAGTTTACGGCGACCTGTTCGAATCGCAGTGGAAACGCTGGTGCTCGGTGAAAGATGCCGGAAACATCATCCCGGGCCACGGCGGTATGCTGGACCGTTTCGACAGCACCATCTTCGCCGTCTGCTGCGCAGCCATCTATCTGGTAGTGTTCAACCTCTTCTGACCGCTCCGGCACCCTCCAGCCTATGACTCTCGACCACAATTCATATGGAACTCTCGCACTGGTGTATCTCACGGCTCTGGCCATATTGATACCGCTTGCGGTATTCGTGCACAATCCCTGGATCACCTGGCCTCTGGTGCTTCTGTTCGCCCTGGTCTGCACCTGGCAGACGGCTTTTTTCCGCGTACCGCGCCGCAAAGCTGCGGGGGACGGACGCAAGGTGACCTCCGTCGCCGACGGCAGAGTGGTGATAATAGAGAAAGTGTATGAGCCGGAATGGCTCAGGCGCGAATGCATCCAGCTGTCCGTGTATATGGACTTCTTCGACGTGCACGCGAATTTCTGGCCGGTGGACGGGGTCGTCACCTACTATCAGTACCATCCGGGAGAGCATTTTCTGGCTTTCAAGCCCAAGGCTTCCGAAGAGAATGAGCATAGCTGCACCTGCATACGCACTCCCGGCGGACACGACGTATTCTTCAAGCAGCTCGCCGGCACATTCGCCCGCCGCATCGTCTGCTACTCGAAGCCGGGTCTGAGCACCGTCGCGGGCAAGCAGTGCGGAATCATAAAATTCGGCTCGCGCATAGATATGTACCTTCCGCTCG
>CAVKLO010000281.1:0-2778 GCA_963656985.1 Bulleidia sp.
CTTTGAGAACGTTGATGAGCTCCTGCACATCTTTTACAGTCAAGTTTACCAACTCTTCTGCAAGTGCTTTTACATCTGCCATAATTGATTTTATTTTTTTTAAATTGATATTGTTTCTCTGTTATTCTGCCGCAGGGGCCTCAGCGGCCTCAGGGGCAGGTTTTTTCGCCTCGGCAAGAGCCTTGATGACTGCGGTCTCCTCGGCACCTTCAGAAACGGTCTGCAGTGCGGAGAGAAGTCTCTGTGCAGGGGACTGGAGGAGAGTGAGAACATCACCGATGAGTTCTTCCTTGGTCTTGATGGCTGCGAGCTGATCCAGCTTGTCAGCACCGATGAATACGCATTCCTGTACATACGCGCCCTTCACTTCGGGTTTTTCCATACCCTCTTTGCGGAGCTTCTTGATAAGCTTGCCAGGTGCGTTAGGCACGTGCGTGTACATAATGGCCGTGTTGCCTTCGAGAACCTCGAGGAGACTCTTCATATCTTCGTTGCCGGAAGCTTTGAGAACGTGTGCGAACAGAGTGTTCTTGACGACCGTAAGCTTGATCTTGGCATCGAAGCAGGCGCGGCGGAGCTTGGTGGTATCCTTGGCATTCAGTCCGGCGATATCCGTGATGTAGAAGTTCGGATATTCCTTGAGCTGGGCTGAGATGGTTTCAATAATCTGATCTTTAAGTTCCTTTTTCATAGAATTGAATTTTTATTTCTCAGCACGATTCAAGAATGCTTTGAGGTCAACCTTAATGCCCGGGCTCATAGTGGTGCACATTGCAGCGCTCTTCATATATGTTCCCTTGAGAGTCTGAGGCTTGAGTTTAGCTACAGCGTTAAGGAATTCCGTGGCGTTCTCAAGTATCTGCTCAGGAGTGAAAGACACCTTGCCGATGGCTGCGTGGACGATTCCGGTCTTGTCGACCTTGAAGTCGATCTTACCGGCCTTCACGTCTTTTACGGCGTTTCCTATCTCCATAGTGACGGTTCCCGTCTTAGGGTTCGGCATAAGGCCTCTCGGACCGAGAATGCGTCCGAGGGCGCCGACCTTGGCCATTACGGAAGGGGTACATACGATGACGTCGATATCCGTCCAGCCGCCTTTAATCTTCTCGATATATTCGTCGAGACCCACATAGTCCGCACCGGCGGCCTCAGCCTCGGCGACCTTGTCAGGCGTACAGAGCGCGAGGACTCTGGTGACTTTTCCCGTTCCGTGAGGGAGGGATACGACGCCACGGATCATCTGGTTCGCCTTGCGCGGGTCCACACCGAGATTTGCGGAAATCTCCACGGAAGCGTCGAACTTTGTGTAGGTGATATCCTTCAAAAGAGCACAAGCCTCTGCGAGTGTGTAAACCTTGTTGTGGTCATATTTGGCCAGAACGGTTTTCTGATTTTTTGTCAATTTGCTCATTTCGGTTGTGATTTAAAGGTTCTCGGGGAATTTTCCGGTAACGGTGATACCCATACTTCTCGCAGTTCCCGCAACCATCTTCATCGCGGACTGAATGGTGAACGCGTTGAGGTCCGGCATCTTGCCTTCTGCGATTTCCTTAACCTGATCCCAGGTGACGGATGCAACTTTCTTTCTGTTAGGCTCGCCTGATGCAGTCTGTATTTTCGCTGCCTCCTTAAGGGAGATAGCCACAGGCGGCTGTTTTACCTCGAAGGAGAAGGACTTGTCTGAGAATACTGTGATTACTACAGGAAGGACTTTACCTGCCTGAGCCTGCGTAGCAGCATTGAACTGCTTGCAGAAATCCATAATGTTCAAGCCTTTGGAACCGAGAGCCGGTCCTACCGGAGGTGCTGGATTGGCAGCTCCGCCTTTTATCTGGAGCTTGATGAATCCGGTAACTTCTTTTGCCATGATTTGTGTTATTCTTTAGATACTTGTGTAAAACTGAGTTCCAGAAGAGTCTTTCTGCCGAAAATCACCACGATGACTTTCAGTTTGCTTCTGTCCTCGACGATTTCTTCTACTGTGCCGTTGAAACCGCTGAATGGGCCGTCGGTAATCTTGACTTTGTCACCCGGTTCGTAGTTGACTTCCGTCTCCGCCGCTCCGGCGGCATTTTCATCCTGCTCGCCGAGGATACGCTGAACCTCCTCGTCACGAAGAGGGACAGGCACACGCTCGACCTGATTGCGGTTTACAGTCCTGTTTTCCGTCAGAAAACCGGACATCCCCGGAACAAGATTTCGGATGATGTTCTCGAGCATAGCGCTCAGTTCGGCCTCGATCAGCACATAACCGGGATAAAGCAGCCTGTCGGCCACCTTACGCTTGCTATTTTTCGTGACGATTTCCTTTTTTACCGGAACGAGCACCTGAGCGACCTGGTCCTTAAGACCGCTTCGCTCAATTTCTTTCTCGAGATATTCCTTCGCCTTCTTTTCCTTCCCGCCTGCAGTACGCAGAACGTACCATTTCATTTCGCCCATATCAGTGTTACAATGAGTAAATTGCCGTCATTATAGACTGGAAAGCAAGGTCTACAACCCAGAGTATAGCCGCGAGTATTACGGTAGTGACCATAACCAGAAGAGCAGAGCTCTGCAGCTTTGCCCAAGATGGCCACGTCGTCTTCTTCGTAAGCTCTACGAAAGCCTCTTTAAGATAGTTGATAAACTTTCTCATCTTTACCTTTAAAGGACGCCGTAAATTGGAAGCTTGAACAGCGCCAGTTAAACAATTACCAAATCGTAACCTTTGATATTAATGTGGCAGGGGAAGCAGGATTCGAACCCACATCGACGGTTTTGGAGACCGCTGAACTA
>CAVKLO010000282.1:0-2772 GCA_963656985.1 Bulleidia sp.
CCTATAAGTACCAGATGCCGGGCGAGCCGGGGCCTAAGGAAGAGCTTCTCATATTCAATATGGAGGACGGGACTTCCAGACACATCAAGTCCGTCGCCTTCAAAGACCAGAGCAGCGGTTTCGAGTACCGCACTCAGACAGTGGCGGACAGGTACCGCGACTATCAGTCCTGGGTATGGGCCGGGGACAACGACGGATTCTATATGAGCCGGCTTTCTCGTGACGCGCACAGGATGGACTACTGCCGCGTGGACATCGCTTCCGACTCCACAAGGACGATTCTCGGAGAAAGGATGAACACCTATATCGAGAGCAGGAATCTGCGTTTCATAAAGAACGGCGCACAGTTCATCGAGTGGAGCGAGCGCAACGGCTGGGCTAACCTCTACCTCTACAACGCCGACGGCTCGCTCGTGCGCAACCTCACCGAGGGAGCCTATCACGTGGAGGACGTTCTCGCCGTGAACGAGAAGGAGGGTTATGTGCTCTTCAGCGCCTGCGGCGTGAACAAGGGCGAAAACCCTTACCAGATGCACACCTACCGCGTCAGCCTGAACGGCGGAGCCATCAGGCAGCTGGATATGGACGATATGGACGTGAGCGCATACGCCTGCGATGACGCCACATATTTCGTGGCCAACTGCTCCAGAGTGGATTACGCTCCGGAGATTTACCTCGTGGACCGCAACGGGAAGCGCACTCTTCTGGAGAAGGCTGACCTGAGCAAGCTCTATGAGGCCGGCTACAGGATGCCGGAGAGATTCACGGTGAAGGCGGCAGACGGAATCACCGACCTCTACGGCGCGATGTACAAGCCTTTCGACTTCGACTCCACGAAATGCTATCCTATCATCGACTACGTCTATCCGGGTCCTCAGGTGGAGGCCAACAACATCTCCTGGACCAAGGGTATGCTCCGCACCGACCGCCTCGCCCAGATCGGCTTCGTAGTCATCACCGTGGGCAACCGGGGAGGCCATCCGAACCGCTCCAAGTGGTATCACAACTATGGCTACGGCAACCTGCGGGACTACGGCCTGGCAGACCAGAAGACTGCTGTGGAACAGCTTGCGGCACGCCACAAATGGATCGACGGGACCAAGGTCGGCATCCACGGACATTCCGGCGGCGGCTTTATGTCCACTGCGGCCATACTCACCTATCCCGACTTCTACACGGCGGCGGTTTCCTGCTCCGGAAACCACGACAACGCCATCTATAACCGCTGGTGGAGCGAAACCCATCACGGCATAAAGGAGAAAGTGGCGGACGGCGACACGACCTTCGTTTACAGCATCAAGAACAACCCTCAAATCGCCGGAAAGCTCAAGGGCCATCTGATGCTCGTGACAGGCGACATCGACAACAACGTCCACCCGGCCAACACCATCCGCGTGGTGGACGCCCTCATCCGTGCCAACAAGCGTTTCGACCTTCTCGTGCTTCCGGGACAGAGACACGGTTATGACGATATGAACGAGTACTTCTTCTACAGGCTCGCGGATTATTTCAGCGAGTGGCTGCTCGGAAGCTCACACAGAAGCGAAGTGGACATAAGACAAATGAACAATGACTGATATGAAGAAATTGCATTTTATCCTGGCCTTTGCGCTCCTCCTTGCCTGCGGAGCGCAGGCGGGCGCAGCTGAGCCTCAGCCCAAGACCAAACTCCGTCCCACCACGACCGTACTCCTCTACCCCGAGGGCCAGAGCGTGGAGGCGGGAATCAGCGAAAACGGCGTGGCGATAACCTCCGGTCCGGGAGAATCGAACGGCCTTTCCGGAGAGGAGACGTCGAATGACTGGGGCGATTTCGGAAACATCTCCGACAATGCCAGAATCGACATCTATCTGCCGAAGAAGCCTAACGGGCAGATGGTCATCTCCTGCCCGGGAGGCGGCTACCAGTACGTATCCGCCTTCAACGAAGGGGCATACGTGGCCGACCATTTCACGAAAAGGGGCATAGCCGTATGCGTGGTCAAATACAGACTGCCGAACGGGCATTGGCAGGTGCCGCTCACTGACGTGCAGAACGCATTCCGCTACTGCCGTGCGCACGCCTCCCGGTGGGGAATCCGGCAGATCGGCATTATCGGCTTCTCGGCCGGCGGACACCTCGCGGCGAGCGCCTCCACGCTTTTCACGGACGAGGTGACGCGTCCGGACTTCTCGATACTGGTGTATCCGGTCATCTCGATGGAAGCGGGCGTGACTCATCAGGGTTCGTGCGATGCTCTGATCGGGAGTAAGGAAAAGTGGCTCGATGAAAGCCTGCCGTACAGCACCTACATAAAGAACAAGGCACAGTATGAAGAGCTACTGCATTATTATTCGCTTGAGAATCAGGTAAGTGCCGACACTCCGCAGACTATGCTCCTGCTGAGCAGCGACGACGGTCTCGTGATTCCGGAGAACAGCCTCCGCTACTACCGCGCACTGCTCGACAAGAATGTCTCCGCTCAGATCCACACCTTCCCTGTAGCCGGACACGGATGGGGTTTCTTCACCTCCGAATTCGGCAACGACCGCCTCGGCGACTACAGGAAAGTGTTCTTCGATGCGATAGACACCTGGCTTGAAAACATAAAATGACATTCTTCTCCGGAGGCGGTGTTCTCCGGAGAAACTGAAGACAGACTATAATGACACTCATCAAATCCATTTCCGGCATCCGCGGAACCATCGGCGGAGCTGCCGGTCAGGCGCTTACGCCTGTTGACATCGTCAAATTCACCTACGCCTACTGCCTCAAGCTGCGCGAACGCAGAC
>CAVKLO010000283.1:0-2758 GCA_963656985.1 Bulleidia sp.
GAGTCCAGTCCACGTCCTTCTCGAATCCGAGTTTCTTCAGAAGGGTGTCGTAGTAGGGGTAGTTGTACAGGCAGGTGAAGGGGCAGAAATTCTCGTAGCCTTCCACGAGAAGCCCTTCCTTGTCCATATCGGTGAATCCCCACGGGCCTTTTATCTTTTCGCATCCCCGGGCCTTTCCCCAGGCGGCCACGGCGTCGAGCAGCGCTTTCAGCACCTGCTCGTCCTCGATGAAGTCAAGCCAGCCGAAACGGACGGTCTTTTCGTTCCATTTCTCGTTCGCCCTGCGGTTTATGATGGCTGCGATGCGGCCGGCTATCTTTCCGTCCTTCCAGGCCAGATACAATTCCGATTCTGAATATTCATAGGCTCCGTTCGACTTCGGGTCGAAGGTGTCGTACTCGTCTCCTTCCAGTGCCGGGACCCAGTTCTCGCAGTCCCTGTATAGTTCCAGGGGGAATCTCACGAACTTCTTCAGATCCTTCTTTCCGTTCACGACGGTGATCTTCACATCCATAGGCTTCGGTTTTAATTCCACAAAAGTAGTAAAAATGTTCTTTTTTGTACACTTTTCCGGAACTCACTTCTCCGCCGATGCTGTCATTTCAGAAACTTCCGCCATTCCGCCGCTTTCCGTCATTGCGGCCGACTTTCCCGTCATTCCGGCCTGACCGGAAGCCGCGAGCGGAAATGCCAGAGCACCACCCCGACGCAGACCGAAACGTTCAGCGAATGCTTGCAGCCCCACTGCGGGACCTCGACCGCGAAATCCGAGGCGTCCACCACGCTCTGCTGCACCCCATCCACCTCGTTGCCGAAAATCAGCGCGTACCTCTTCCCCGGCTCGGGCGTAAAGTCCTGAAGCCCACGCGCGTGCACAGTCTGCTCGACGCTGACGATCTCATATCCCTCTTCCCTCAGACGTCGTACGGCGTCCAATGTGTCAGCGAAATGCTCCCACGGGACGCTGTCCTCAGCGCCCAATGCCGATTTGTGTATCTCGGCACACGGGGGCTGGGCGCAGATGCCGCAGAGGCAGATTCTGTCCGCGTGGAAAGCGTCGGCGGTGCGGAAAGCCGAGCCTACATTATGTGCGCTGCGTATGTTGTCGAGCACCAGAGCGATGCCGGAGCCGTTCCGGCGGCTGTAGTCCGGGGCGCTTACGCGGCCCAGTTCGATATTAAGTAACTTGCGGTCGGACATTTGTTAACAATGATAAGCGATAGGCGCAAAAACGATTATGATTTTTTACCTGCGCAAAGGTAGAAAAAACGATTATTAATAGTATATTTGTCCCATTAAAACTATATGACCATTTTATGAAACAGGATCTTCAAATCTTCGACCTCATAAAGAAGGAGAAGGAAAGACAGTCGGCCGGACTGGAGCTGATTGCATCTGAAAACTATGTCAGTGACTATGTGATGGAGGCTATGGGCTCCATCTGTACAAACAAGTACGCTGAAGGATATCCCGGAAAGAGATATTACGGAGGCTGCGAGGTTGTGGACCAGATCGAGCAGCTGGCCATCGACCGCATATGCCAGATTTACGGGGCGGAATGGGCTAACGTGCAGCCTCACTCCGGAGCACAGGCGAATATGGCGGTGACTATGGCCTGCCTCAAGCCGGGCGACACCTTTATGGGTCTGGACCTGTCCCAGGGCGGTCATCTTACACACGGCTCTCCGGTGAACGCTTCCGGCATCCTCTATCACGCCGTGGCCTACGGGCTGAATCCCGACACGGGCCGCATCGATTACGATGAGATGGAGAGAAAGGCTCTCGAATGCAAGCCGAAGCTCATCATCGGCGGAGCGTCCGCCTACTCCAGGGAGTGGGACTATGAGAGGATGCGAGCCATCGCCGACAAGGTGGGAGCCATCTTCTGGGTGGATATGGCCCACACGGCCGGTCTGATAGCCGCCGGTCTTCTGAAGAATCCTGTGAAGTACGCCCACATCGTCACCTCCACCACCCACAAGACCCTGCGCGGACCGCGCGGAGGCATCATCCTGATGGGCAAGGATTTCGACAATCCTTGGGGCCTCACCACTCCTAAGGGCGTGATAAAGAAGATGAGCCAGATTCTCGACAGCAGCGTGTTTCCGGGCATCCAGGGCGGACCTCTCGAGCACGTCATCGCCGCGAAGGCGGTCTCGTTCTTCGAGGCTATGCAGCCGGAATATGTGGAGTATCAGAAGCAAGTTCTCGCGAATGCCCAGGCTATGTGCAAGTGCTTCCTGGACAAGGGCTATAACGTAGTCTCCGGCGGTACTGACAACCATCTGATGCTCATCGACCTCCGCTCGAAATTCCCTGAGGTTAGCGGCCGCGTGGCCGAAACGCAGCTAGTGAAGGCTGACATCACCCTGAACAAGAATATGGTTCCTTACGATTCCCGTTCGGCTTTCCAGACTTCCGGCTTCCGCATCGGTACTCCGGCGGTCACGTCCAGAGGTTTCGTGGAGAAGGATATGGCCGACATCGTGGAGCTTATCGATACCGTCCTGACTTCCTGCGCGGCCCACATCGAGGCTCTCTCCCTGAAGAAGGCCGATGTCCCTACACCGGAGCAGCAGGCGTCCCTCGCGGAGCACGCCGCAGTGCTCGAAGAGGTCGCCAGGAAGGTCCATCAGATGACTGCGGGCTATCCTCTGAACAGATATTGAACGAGATAACCTTATATATATTGTCGGGGTCGGCCGGATGGCCGGCCCCGACTTTTTTTGTCTGCGGAGGTCTTGCGCAGCGTTTCTCC
>CAVKLO010000284.1:0-2755 GCA_963656985.1 Bulleidia sp.
GTTCCACCGGACTGGGGCTCAAATATATACAGGAACAGTATCTGGATCTGGCGGGTCGCGGCACGGTGGTAATTCCCGATGCGACTGATGCGGCCGGAGTCCCGCATTATATCGTAAAACTGCCGCTATTATGAACGTTCTGATAGTCGAAGACGAGCTGATGGCCCGCGAGAGTCTGGCCAGAACCATAAGAGAACATTTTCCCGATCTGGAGATTATCGGTATGACTTCTTCGGTCAGGGAGACATTGGCCTTCCTGGAAGGCCACAGCCCCGATCTGATTTTTATGGATGTGGAACTCTCGGACGGGAACTGCTTCGAAATTTTCCGCCGTGCGCACGTGTCGGCCGACGTGGTTATGACTACGGCGTACGACAACTATGCGGTCAAGGCGTTCGAGGCGGGAAGCGTGGACTATCTGCTCAAGCCTGTGGAGCTGAGCGACCTGACCAGGGCCGTGGAGCGCTGCCGGCATCGCACGGAGAAAGTGGACATCGCCGCGCTGCTCTCCGCGCTCGGGCAGAACGGAGCTCCCGGCCGCAGCTACCGGAGCCGCTTCATCGTTCATCTGGGCGAGAAAATCATCCCGCTGAACACCTCCGACATCGCCTATTTCTACTCCGAAAACAAGAGCAATTACATAGCCTCCACGTCCGGGGCGCGGTACATTTTCGATGCGTCGATGGACAGCATCGCGGAAGAGCTCGACCCGAGAGTGTTCTTCCGCATCTCGCGCAGCTGCATCGTCTCGATGAACGCTATCCGCAGCATCACGCGCCAGAGCGGCGGCAGACTTCTGGTCAATGCCGAACCCGCCCCGAGTTTCGAGATGACCGTCTCCCGCGCCCGCGTGGATGACTTCCTGAAGTGGATCGAGTAGCGCGGAGGCAGAAAATTGCACTCTATGAGTGCAATTTTCTACCAATTTTTGCACTCAATGAGTGCATTTTAACTTCTCGGCCTGCTGCCAATGAACGGGCGATTGTCGAAAACAGAGATACGGTGTTTTTCGAAAATCGTTCAGTAATTCAGTCCGAAGGCCCAGAGAGGGATTATGTTCCCCTGTGCGAACTCCACATCATCTTTTACTATGAATGAATCCGGAATATCCGCAATCTGTCTTCCGCCCTTGTTCCTGCCGCCGACCTCGAACGTGCGCCCTCCGATGACGAAATCAGCCTGACGGGATGAAATCACATCGTTCTGCACCCGCATCTGATTATAGAAAAATGTCTCCCTCATATTCCCTATGTCCGCCCTGCCGCCGGACAGGACGGTCATAAGGCTCGGGTTGTCTATATAGACTTTGTCAACTTTTCCGAGTCCTCTCATACCTCCGGTGTCATCACGCAGCTGGCCTATCAGCTGCGCTTTCTCCAGAAGTGCAAGATAATCGGGAACATTGTTGCGGCTGACTCCGATTTCAGTCGCGAGACTGTCGGCATTAGGTTTATACGGAGCAAGCGTCGAGACGACTGCAAGCATTTTTTTCAGTTTCTTCACGGTGGCAGCCTTGAGGTCGGCGTATTGCGCGATGTCGGACTCTATGGTCTTGGTTATGACATTCTGCATCCTCAACGGGAAATCTCCCTCGATCGCGAACGGATAATACCCTTCGGCAAGATACTGCCGGAAAAGCGGGAGCGGATGAAGCACTCCATCTATCACGGCTTTACCCCCCAGAATCTCATCCAGAGAGAAAGCCGGAACGGTGATGCCGTGGAAAATCTGCAGATATTCTCTGAACGACAGACCGTACAAGCTGTACTGAAGCACCCTTCGGCTCAGGTCCGCCACGCCGTCCATAATGTCCAGCACGGATGAACCCGTAAAAATCACCCTCATATCCGGATGCGTGTCGTATATCTGCTTAAGCTCTTGTGACCAGTTATGATACTTGTGGACCTCGTCTATGACCAGAAGTTCACCAGCCTCCAGAGAAAAGCCGTCCGCAACTTCCACGAGGGAATGCGTCGAAAAATAGGTGTGGTCGGCCGAGACATACAAGGCCCGGACTCCCTCCGGCAACTCTTTGATGTGCTGAAGAACCATCGTGGACTTTCCGACACCCCTGGCTCCGGTAATCGCGATCATACGGGCGTTCCAGTTCACCTTGCCGTAAAGGTAGCGATGCACGGTGCCGGTCGTCAATTCCACCTGCAGACGCATATACGCATATAAAGACTCGTCTATCATAACCGCTTCGTATTTCCTCGCAAAGATAGTAATTTCACTCAATGAGTGCAAGTTTCTGCCAATTTTTGCACTCAATGAGTGCATTTTTATCTTCTCGGCCTGCGGCCAATGACGGTTTCTGCTGTCCCTTGATACATCGAAGGAAAAAGTTAAAAAATATTGGAATATTGTTTTTTCCGTTAAAAACAATATTCCAATATTTTTTGGATGCAGCGGGCAGCGGATCAGATTTCCTCGCGCTCGCGCCAGCCGGGGGCGCGGAGCGGATGCTCGATGCCGTCCGGGGTCACGAGAACGGTGCCGGCCTCTATCTGAGCGAGATGGCCTATGATGTCGTAGTCCTGGAAGTCGCGGCGGAACTTCTCCGCCTGAAGTATCGGAATGGTGAAAAGCAGACGGAAATCATCACCTCCGCTGCACGCCGCAGACATAGGATCGATGTCCAGCTCCTTTCCGGCACGGAAGGAATTACCCTCGAAAGGAATCTTATCGGTATAGATCTTCACCCCGAGACCGGTGTCCCGGGAAAGCCTTTTCACCGCATCGGAAAGGCCGGAAG
>CAVKLO010000285.1:0-2749 GCA_963656985.1 Bulleidia sp.
AGACAGAGCCGGAATACCAACAGCCCCCTTTGAAGCTTCGTCATATTTCAGACTCACGCCATCGTCCGCGAACACTCGTATCGTCTTCTTGGCTTGAATGCCATTACGACAATGGGCTTATGTATTTCGTACCTTTCGATTCTGAGATTTTTTACAACCTTGAGGTAACTGTCACAGATGTTGATACAGGAATCTTTTATGTCTATTATCTACCGGATAGCGACACCTCGATCAATATTCATTTGAGCGTAGGAACATACCACATCTATTGTCGGGTAAACGAAGAGGGTTACGAAGGCCTTTTGAGTATTCATTCATAATGGAAAACCTCACACACCTATTCACTATTTCGAAACAGATACTAACCATTCACCATTAAAACACTTAATTATTATGACGAAAAAGGTATTGTTTTTATTGGCTGCCTTGACACTGATTCTTATCTCGTGCAGCAAAAGTGGAGACAGCTCTACACAGAAGAGTCAAGAAGCTGAATACACAGCTCTGAAAGAGCAAATCATCGCCTTGAACCACAATCTTCCTCAAAAGGAAACTACGGTCACAAGAGCCAAATGGTGGAAATACGCTTTAGTCGCGGCGGCCGATGCCGGAGGATTCTTTCTGGCCGGCGGAACCGGTGCTGCGGCGATTTCCGCCGGATGTTCAGTATCAAATCTCGTGTGGGGCTTTTTCAAAAAGGAAACAGAAGCAAATACGCCTCAGACAGAGACACGGGCATTCACTCAAGCCAAGCCGTCCCTGTTGGACTCTGAGGTCGCCCTATCTTACGTGGATGGCGCGGGACTGATTCACAACAAAGTAATAATCGACCTTTACGAAGATTATGGTGAAAGCCTTTTCGAGTATGACGACAATACGATTATCACACTTGTAGAGCAAAGGGTTTCAATTGAAACTGATTGCGCCTTGGCAGAAGCCTCACTGGATTTATCGGAGCGCATAACCGTCATCAACAAGGCTGTGACCGCCTACACTTCAGCCTCTACCATAGATGAGTTCATTGATAATCTTGAACTGGCTGCACCGGAAAGAACCGCGCTACTCGAAATAGTCAATGTAATACTGGATGGATTTGATTCCATCGATGCTGTCGAAGACAACGGTAATTATTGCGCTGCCGTACAGAGACTCATCACCGAGTCTGACCTTGAAGTCAACGATAAAGAGATCCTGAATTCGACGGCTTCCGTCGCAAACGCCAGCGCTCGCTTATGGAACGTAGAAGATTAATTGTGCGAGCTTCAGCGATAGTCTGGGCCATCGTTCTTTCCGTAGGCAGCATCGCGAATGCGCAGGAAGTTTCGGGGAAGTTTGTATTGTCGGCATCGAACCATTATTCTCCAAAGACCGGTGCTAATACCCCGGAGTTAGGCGTGGGGTATCTTTTCAACAGGATAGGGATTAAACTAAGCTATGCCCGAATCGGGCTGTCAGCTGACAGGGACGTGAACGGAGAGACTGTTTCTGTTATGGTCCCCGCTTACAGCGTCAGCTCCCTCACTATGATTCCGGAAGTATCTGCCGGCATTCTGCACGGCAAGGTGATATCGGATGATGAGACAACCGTGAAACCGCAGCTCCAGGTCGGAGTGACACTGAACTATACTATTTCAGAGACTATGTCCTGCGGCATCACCTGCAGATCACTGTTCTACAGCGAAGATGTCATTCCGCTGATCGGGTGGACTTATTCCGTGCATTTTTAGTACTTCCGTTGTGGAGGATAAAACTACGAAGTCGACTATTCCGAGACCGAGCGGATTCTGGCGGATGCGGCCTCCCCGAGCTTCGACTTGGTCTCGATATGCTCGCGGATCGAGGCGACGAACGGATTCGACTCGAAGTTCGAGCCGCGCACCTGCTCGAAGTCCAGGATTCTCCTTTCTTCATTCCCGTCCGCTCCGAAACTTGTCATAGCTGCAAGGCTGAACTCCTTGCGCGCGTCCTCATAGACCATATTGTCGAGCGTCACGACGGAGTTCTTCCAGCGCTCCACAAGGGAAAGCATCTCCTCCGCCGTAGCCGCCGAAAGGTCTATGCCGTAATACTCCCCTATAATCCTGTAGGCCCAGGTCCATTCGTAATCGTAATATTTTCCGTGAATCTCCGCAAAGCCCGAAGTGATTTCATCGATGCTCTCCATCCCGCCGTTCTGAATCCGGTCCATAAGCTTCTCGACGGCGGATCGCGGTGCGATCAGCCCGGACAAGTCCGCCCAATGCACGAGTCCTGTCCGCGACTCCGGCTTCAGAGCCTCCCGGAGGCCGTCCATATCATCGAACTCCACGCTCATAAGTCTGGAGATGAATGAATTGCCGAGAAACTTGTCTATCGCGAGACCATAGAGCTTCAGACCTTTCATCAGCGATGTCCTCTTTATCACGCCGCTCTGGTAGGAGTAGGAAGCCGAGTTTTCTCCCGAAGTCTTACGGAGGTCGTTGAGAATGGCTACCGCCTTGAGCATCTTGCGCACCGTGTAGGGGCTGAGGAGGTTGTAGTTTATCATATCCAGTTTGTCCGGATCCCTGCGGCCGTCTCTCTGCGGCCATTTCTTCGCGTCGCGGATGGTCCCCACCGACTTGAGGTTCGCGCCCGGCATAATGTACGATGTCCCCTGATTCTCGATAAGGTAGGAAAAAGGCAGGCTGGAGGTGTCCTGATGGCTGACGTGACGGCCCATCACGAGAGAGAACGCACCCACCTTGGCCGGCCACAGGATGTATGAGTC
>CAVKLO010000286.1:0-2735 GCA_963656985.1 Bulleidia sp.
GTCGGAGAAATAATAGACAGTGCATATTTAGATATAGCTGAATTTAGAAGGGCTATAATATATGAAAGATTATTATTCTCCTTTACAAATCCCATAGAACCGGCAGAGTCAAATAGAAACCCTTTAGGCACATATCTAAAACACGGGTTACCTGAGCTTATAGCATTCCATGTATATCCCTCTTTAAAAGCCCAATCCCCATTATAATTATGAGAGCGTATTCTTCCAGTCTTAGAATCTACATTATTCTTAATTTCATATCCATCATTTTCCCAGTTAACGAGATAATCAGCATTTCCAAACCATTTTCGAATCATTCCTCCCTTTTGATAAGGATACCATTTCTTGTTAAAAGAGTAAAAACTGACTTCATACCACAACCTTAAAAACTTGTCAACATCTGCTGGGCTTAATCCTTCTCTAGTTATAGAAACCTTCCCAATCGTATTTCTAAATGACTCTTTGAACTTTTCGCTTACCCAATACCCGATCGGACTGCCCGGAATCTTCCCGAAGTTCTTCTGCGGCACGTTCGGGTAGTATATATTGTTGCCATCGGAAGAGGCTGACAGGAACAACCGTTCCTTGTTCGCGCAGTCCTTTCCGTCCACGAGACGGTAGTAATTGCCGCAGGTGCCGTCTGCCGGGACGCTTGCGGTGACGACGAAGGCGGTGTTCTGCACCACTTCGCCGGAAAGCTCGTCAAATGTGCGGGGTCCCAGATGCAGCATATTGTCAATCCGCAGAGACCCCAGGACGTGCGCCCTCAGTTTTTCGAAGGAGGAGAGGAACATCCAGCTCTGCATATTGATCATTCCGTACTTTCCGTTCGGCGCAAGCATCTTTTCCGCGACAATCATAAACACCGAGAACTGGTCCGCCTTACCCTCGGGATAGTTGGCGGCGACGTACTTGCTCAGGTCCGGGTTCATATTCCCGCTCCCCATATACGGCGGATTGGCGACCACGCATGCGTACTTGCCGGTAAGGGCGAGTATCACGTCGAGATACGGGGCAAGTCCCGCGAATTCCGGATTAGGGGAAGACTGCGAACGGACCTCCCTCAGCCTCTTCTCAATCTGGAAGCGGGTCTTTTCCGAGATGTCGAACTTCATAATGGAGCCGAGGTTCTTCGCCTGGTCTATCAGTCCGATGGCCTTGACGGTTTCGTCTATGGCCTGGGCGTCGCCGCCTATGAAAAAGCGGGAGAGAGTTTCGCGCAGCGGGACATCGCTCACGTAAGGCTCCGGCATATCGAGGATGCGCGGCAGGACGGCGGCGGAGAGGAACGAGTCGTCCTTCTGGCAGGCCTTCATAAGGATGGAGAACTGCGAGAGCTGCTTCGCGCGAGTGTCGAGGTCGATGCCGCAGAGATTGCGGGTGAGGATGCCCGTGCAGGCTTCACGAGGGGATGCCAGATCGGCCCTGTACATCTCGTAGAGCATATCGAAAGCCTCGGAAAGGATGTGGCCTGAACCGCAGCCCGGGTCGATGAGAGTCAGCTCCTCAAGTTCGCTGACCTTGAGCTTCGCCGCTTCCCCTTCGGAGGAAGGGACAAGGTATTCCCATCCGGCCTTCAGCTCCTCATTGCCGAAATTGTCAAGGTAGATGCGCCCGAGAGTGTTCTGGGTCAGATATTTCACTATCCAGTTCGGGGTGAAGATCTGCGTCGCCGCCGGGATGTCCTCTTCAGCCACTTTCTCCTTGCTGGCGAAGACCTCGTCCTTCTTCTCGCTGATGTAGAACTGGTAGAGCCAGCCGATGAGTTCGGAGTGCAGGTAGTCGTCATCGGTGATGAACGGCGTGCTGTTGATCATATCCACGAAATCTCCCGGCGCGAGGATGGCTTTCGGGAGGAGAAGCTCCGTGTAGTCGTCGATCCTGCCGAAGCAGGCATTGAGGACGGGGTTGTTCCGGCAATACGCGACAATCAGGATCGCGAACTGCTCGCCTGTCCTGCTGTCGTCGAGCAGGAGGTCCTGAAGCCGCCTTCGGTCAGCTTCCCGCATCGGTGGGAGATTGCCCCGCCGGGCGTCGGTGACTATTGCGGGGATGCGCAGTTCCGGGTCGCCGTACTCGAGGACAGGGCTGATGAAGCCGTTCTTGCGCATTATGCGGATGGCCATGAAGCGGTTGAACCAGGTGTAGGCCACCTCCTCATAGATTTCCTTGACTCCGTGCGAGCGGATGGCGTTGTAAAGGGACATCCATTTGTCGTAGAATGTCTCGTCGGGGATGGTCGCGCCGTTGAAGACGGCTCCGCCGGTGATGCGCTCCGGCATAGACGGGGCGTTCCCCTCGGCATCAAATCCGTAGAGCCTGAGCATACCGGCCACGCCCGCCTTGAGCTTCACCCTGGCCTCCCCGGCAAATCTTTTCAGTTTGTTGGTGTCCATTCTAATAGATGGTAAGTTCTTCTCCGTTGTCGATATGTCTCATAATCTGTTCCCTGAGGCCGCCAAGGTAGGCGTCCACATCGGCTGCGCTGCGCAGGGTGCGGGTGGTCGTCGTGGAGAGACGGATGGTCCGTGATTTCGGGGCCTGAAGCACCCCGTCTCCGCCGCCGTCCTGCCCTTTATAGCCGGAGACGGAAGCGGAAGACCCGGCGCCCGGTTTCCCATCGGACTTTCCGGCTTCCATCCTTGCTTTCTCCGCCTTTATCCTGGCGACATTCGCCTCATAGTACTGGTCGGTATTGACATTCGCTTTCAGGCTGTCGAGGTTCGTCGTGGCGG
>CAVKLO010000287.1:0-2735 GCA_963656985.1 Bulleidia sp.
CTGTTGGTGCCGGTCGCGATGATTTTTTTTTTTTTTTTTATGACCGCTCCGAATGGGCCACCGCCGTCACTGACGTTTTCTACAGAAAGCCTTACGGCTTCGCGCATAAGTTCTTTGGCGTTCATATGGCAAATATGTAGAATTTTAGCCAAAAATCAAAGATTACTTGTTCAGGCGTAATCGGCGTTGCATAGCGGTCGATGCCGGTCAGGGCCGGCAATGTTGTAAAAAAATAGGCCGGTATCACTCACAGTTTCTGAAAAAGGGAATGGAGCCGTCGGCTGAATATTTCCAGGAGTTGGGTATTAATTCGGTTATTCTATAAAAACGAAAAATGTCGCACGCGGCCGGAACGGGAAGAAAATAGGGCCGGTCTGCAAGACCGGCCCCTTGGTTCGATAAGCCTGATAAAGGCTGTCAATCTTCAGGAATCACTTATTTGGCTTCGGGACGCATAACCGCTTCGAGGGTGTTGCCTGCGATGATGGCGGCTGCCACCTCTTTTATCTGATCCGGAGTCAGGGCGTTCACTGCGGCCTCCCACTCGGCGTCATAGTTCTCGCCGTAGTCAACCCATTTTCTGAGGGAATTCACCCAATAGCTGTTTCTCAGGCGTCTCTCCGGGATGTTCTTCTGCATATTCTTCACGGTCCTGTCGAAGTACTCGGCGCTCGGGCCGTTCTCGGCGATGTCGCGAAGTCCCTTCACGGCAAGCTCGCGCAGTGCGTCGGCCTGCTCCTCATTCGTCTCGTAGATTACCTGCAGGGCTGCATACTGCTTCGGCTCGCGGTTCAGCATCATATTCGCGCTCGCGCCGTAGGTGCCGCCTTCCTCTTCGCGCAGAGTCGCGACATAGACCATATCGAGGATGTACTCGAGAGCGTCGCAAGCCACTGCGTTGGCGTAATTGTATTCGAGACCGGTCTTCCAGCACTGGACGACGGTAATCTTCGGAGTCTCCATCTTCACGCGGAAGTCTTCGAGTACGTTCCTGTCCACCAGGTCGACATTCCTGTCGACCCAATGAGTGGCTTTCTTGCCCTTAGGCAGACTGCCCACGTATTTCTCCACGAGAGGCTTCACGCTCTCCACATCGAAGTCGCCGGCCATAATCATAACCGCTCCGGCGGCGTCCTTGAAGAGCTCTTTCGTGACTCTCTCGATGGTGGCCAGACTCGCCTTCGAAATCAGCTCCTCGCTGAGGGTGGCCGCACGCGGAGTATCGTAGAACTTCTCGGAGATGACCTTCTGGAGCTGATAGCTCGGCTGCTTTTCGAGATTAGGCAGAATGGCCTCGATCTGCTTTACGGCCTGGTCGAACTCGTCTTGGTCGAAGCGCGGCTGAGTGTAGTTCAGGTAGAGGAGCTGCAGGGCGGACTCGAGGTCCTTCACCGTGCTGCTGCCCGTGAAGCCGTGGCTGAGACGGCCATAGGATCTGGAAACGCTGAACTGCTTTCCGGACATCATCTTCTGGAGAGTGGTGGCCGAATACCCGGCGACTCCCGAAGTGCTGCCGAAGAGATAGGTGAGATTCTCTTCGAAAGAAGGGAGGTCCTCATCGGAAATGAGGCTGTAACCGCCGTCCTTCACGATGGAGAAAGTGATTCTGTCCTTCTCGTGGTCGGTAGGAAGGAGGACTACTTTCACGCCGTTGCCGAGCGTCCATACCGTGGAGCCGTAGAGGCCTCCGGCAGTCTTCTTCACCTTGGAACCCTTAAGGGAGGCCGGGTCGAGGAACTCGGACGGTATGTCCTCGGACAGAGGGGCTTGAAGCTCGGCGTCCTCCACTTCTTCTATGACAGCCCTGAACTGCTCCGCAGTAGGATGGACGAGTCCCTCCTTGAGAGGAGCCTTATAGACAAGCACGAAATTCTCCGGACCCGTCAGCTGAGGGAATACCATATTCAGAATCTGGGCATTGAGCTGAGGGAGAATCATTTTCACCATATCATACTCGGCCTGCGGCTCCATATAGGCGTAGTTGTCGAAGAAATGGTTTATGAGCGGCTGCACGAGCTGGGCGTTGGTCCGGGTGCTGGCCTTATTGGCCGCGGCCTCATACCGGGAGAGGATTTCCGATTTGGCTCTCTCCACCTCGCCGTCGCTGAAGCCGAAGCGCTTGGCCTTCTCGATTTCGAGAAGGAACGCCCTGGCGGCCGGAAGGGCTTCCCCGTCTTTGAATTGGGCGACGCCCATCACGACTTCGAGGGTCTCGCAGAGGTTTCCTATGTCGAGATCTCCGGAGAGGAACGGAGCGTCAGGCTTGGCGCAGAGGTCGCTGAAGCGCTCGGCGAAGATCTGCGAGTAGATGCTCTTGATGAGATCGGTCATCATACCTTGGACGGTGGAGTTGAACTCCTCGGGTGTGGCTTCGCTCTTCCACAGGAACTCGATGCGGCTGCTCTGCGCTTCCGGGTCGGTCACTATGCCGATGAGAGGCTCTTCGTTCTCCGGGATGGTGATGACATCCTTCGGCTTCGGGTTTTCTGCGGCCGGGATGTCGGCGAAGACTTCCTTTATCTTCGCCTCAGTCCTGTCCACGTCCACGTCTCCCACCACGATGAGCGCCTGAAGGTCGGGACGGTACCAGGTGTGGTAGAATGCGGTGAGGCTCTCCGGCTTGAAGGTCTTGAGGTTCTCCTCGCTGCCGATGATGGTGCAGCCCGCATATTTGGTGTCACCGTAGTAGTAAGGCATCGAAGCTTCGCGCATACGCCAGGAGGCGTTGTTGCGGG
>CAVKLO010000288.1:0-2734 GCA_963656985.1 Bulleidia sp.
AAATGGGCTGCGCCCCCACTAACGACGATGTTTACCGTCCCGTCCTGACCCCTTGGCCGAGACCGATGGGACAGGATGAAATCCTGAGAGAATGCGCGGACGGGATACTCGTGACAGGCTTCAACGGCGGGAATTGCAACGCCACCACCGGAGACTACTCCTACGGCATCGAAGGCTTCTTCTTCAGGGACGGAAAGATCGCCGAACCCGTCAGGGAGATGCTCATAACCGGGAATCTGCTGACGCTCTGGAACTCGCTCCTGGCGGTCGGAAACGACCCGAGGCCGTGTATGTCGAGACAAATTCCTACCTTAGCGTTTTCAAACGTGGAATTCAGAGGATAGAATGCGTACGGCTATCGTCATACTGAACTGGAACACGAAGGATTACCTCCGGCGTTTCCTCCCGGGACTCCTGAAGAGCCTCGAGGGTGAGGATGCCTGCGCCATCGTGGCGGACAGCGCCTCCGAGGACGGCTCGATGGAATTTATGGAAGAAAACTTTCCGCAGGTGCGCCGCATCCCGCTGGAGAAGAACTACGGATTCACGGGAGGATATAACCGCGCACTCTCCCGCGTAGAGGCCGAGTATTTCGTGCTGCTGAATTCCGACATCGAGGTCCCGACGGACTGGCTCGGGACGCTCACGCAGTGGATGGACAGCCATCCGGAGTGCGGAATCTGCGGACCCAAGCTGCTCTCCCTGCGCGAGCGGGACAGCTTCGAATACGCCGGAGCGGCGGGAGGATACCTCGACGCCTTCGGCTACCCCTTCTGCAGAGGCAGAGTGCTGGGGAGATTGGACCGCGACAGCGGTCAATACGACTCCCCCGCCCGCGTACTCTGGGTGAGCGGAGCCGCGCTGATGATACGGAGCAGCCTCTGGAACAGTCTGGGAGGGCTGGACGACCGTTTTTTCGCGCATATGGAGGAGATCGACCTCTGCTGGCGGGCACAGCTTCTGGGGCGGCAGGTCTGGAACGTGCCAGGCTCGAAGGTCTATCACCTCGGCGGCGGGACTCTTCCGGCGGCTTCCCCCCGGAAACTGGAACTGAATTACAGGAACAATCTGCTCCTGCTCGAGAACAATCTGGCCCCGACCCTTGCCGCCCGGGGTTCAGCGCCCTCCCGAGCGCTGCGCGAGGCCTCCCGCCTCATCTTCCGCCGCAAGCTTCTCGACGGCCTCGCCGCCCTGGCGTATCTGCTGATGCTCAAGCCGGAGAAAACCGCAGCCGTCCTCAGGGCCCATCGCGGATACCGGAAGCTGCGCAAGGAGCCGGATGCCGCGCTGGTGGAACGCTGCTACCGGGAGCGACCGGAGGTAAGAGGACTGAGCGGAGTATGGATATTGGCCGCGTCAGCGTGCCGGGGGAGAAAGATATTCGCCCATCTCGCGAAGATGGCTGAGAAAGAGAAACTTAGAGAATGCAGATGATATGAAGATAGTTATCGAAGGCGCGGGAGAAATCGGTTCGCACCTCGCGAAGATGCTCAGCCGTGAAGCGAACGAAATTACGGTGATAGACCCGGAGGCGGCGAGGCTTGAGCGGCTCGTCGCGAGCGCGGATGTGGCTGTTATCCAGGGGAATCCGTCGTCGATTCGCGTGCTGAAAAAGGCCGGGGTCGGCAGTGCGGACCTCTTCATAGCGGTGAACCCCTTCGTGTCCCAGGCAGTGAACATCGTGAGCGCGATTCTGGCGAAGAGGCTCGGGGCCGCGAAAGTGACTGCGAGAGTGGACGACGAGGAGTGCCTCACTCCCGACAATAAGCTCATATTCAAGGATATGGGCATCGAGCTGATGTTCTTCCCCGAGAAGATTGCGGCGGACGAGATTCTCGCGCAGCTGCGCCACACGGCCTCCACGGACAATATGGACTTCGCGCACGGCAGACTTCAGATTTCCGTCTTCAAGCTTGAGGAGGACTCCCCTCTCCTGGATATGAACATCGCCGATTTCGCCGCCCTCGCCACTTCTGACGACATCCAGTTCCGCGTCATAGCCATCTCGCGCGGAGACGGGACCGTCATCCCGAAATTCGACACCCGCTTCAAATACCACGACCTCGTCTTCACCATCGCCAAGCGCGAAGGCGTGCAGATGCTGATGAAGTATCTGGGCAAGACCAATATTGAAGTCAGCCGTCTGATGATCTACGGCGGGACGGAGATGGGAGAACAGGTGGCCAAGGCCGCGACCGGCGTCATCGAGGAGATAAAGCTCATCGAAAAAGACCGCGAGAGATGCCACGCCCTGAGCGGGGTCCTCGACAGCCGGGTCACGATAGTGAACGGGGACGGGAAGAACCCCGACTTTCTGGCGGAAGAATCGATTCGCGAGTACGACGCCTTCGCGGCCCTGACGGGCAGCGATGAGACTAACGTTCTCGCCTGCGTGATGGCCAGGCGCTTCGGAGTGGGACTGACCATCGCGGATATCGAGAATGTGGAATACATACGCCTGGCTGAGGATATGGGCGTGGACTGCGTGATAAACAAAAAGCTTCTGACCGCCGGAAAGATCTTCAAGTTCACCCTGAGCGACAAGGCGCGTTTCGTGAAATATATGAGCGGCACCAGCGCCGAGGTGCTCGAATACGTGGTGGCCCCGGGGAGCAGGATAACTTCCGCTCCGCTGAAGGATCTGGGCTTCCCGAGGAACGCCGTCATAGGCGGTCTGATCCGGGGAAGCGAGGCTCAGATCGCCATAGGAAGCACACGGATAGAGGCCTATGAC
>CAVKLO010000289.1:0-2708 GCA_963656985.1 Bulleidia sp.
GTTCGAGGTCCTCGACACCCCGGTAGGGCGGCGTGACCCTTATCTGGACGACAGTCTCAAGGCGTTCCCGTATTGCAACGGCGGACTTTTCGCCGACAGAGATGTTGAAATACCGCGATTCAATGACAAGCTGGCCTGCCTGATACTCAAGCACGCCAGCGACGACTTCGACTGGAGCCGGATAAGCCCGACCATTTTCGGGGCGGTATTCGAGAGCACCCTCAATCCCGAGACCCGCCGCTCCGGAGGGATGCATTACACCAGCATCGAGAATATCCATAAGGTCATAGACCCGCTGTTCCTGGATGACCTGAAGGCGGAACTTGCCGAGATAAAAGACGAGCCGATAGAAAAGAAACGCGTGCAGAAAGCCCGGGAATATCAGGACAAGCTCGCTTCGCTGCAATTCCTCGACCCCGCCTGCGGCAGCGGCAATTTCCTCACGGAGACTTACCTGTCGCTCCGGCGTCTGGAGAATGAGGTGATGCCGATCATCAACGACCTTTTCAATCCCATCAAGGTCGATATCCACCAGTTCTACGGCATCGAGATAAACGACTTCGCCGTCTCCACCGCCACGACGGCCCTGTGGATCGCCGAGGCGCAGATGATGGCTGAGACGGAAAGGCTGATGCATATCGATCTGGATTTCCTGCCGCTCAAGACATACCGCAATATAGTGGAGGGCAATGCCCTGAGGATAGACTGGAACGAGGTCGTGCCCGCATCAGAACTGAACTACATAATGGGGAATCCGCCGTTCGTTGGGGCAAGGATGATGGCCCAGGGCAGCGGGCAGAAGAAAGAGATAGAAGAACTCTTCGGCAATATCAAAGACGTTCAGGACCTTGATTATGTCTGTGGCTGGTATAAGAAAGCTGCGGAATACATTTCCGGGACGGGCATCCAAGTCGGTTACGTATCCACCAACTCCATCTGCCAGGGTTCTCAAGTGCCTATTCTATGGGGATATCTGAGGCGGAATTACGGTATAAGAATCAACTATGCCTACAGAACATTCAAATGGAACAGCGAATCCTCTGAAAAAGCGGCCGTGTATTGCGTGATTGTGGGTTTCGGAGCAGCGGAAACAAAGTCGAAGCGGCTGTACGACGGTACGAGATGCACAATCTGCGAAAACATAAACCCTTACCTCATCCCGGGAGATTTTATTCTGGTGGAAGCAGCCAAAGATTCGCTGTGCGGTGCTCCGAAGATGAATTTCGGCAATCAGCCGAGGGACGGCGGATCATTTATCCTCTCCGAAGAAGAAAGGACGGAAGTGCTCAGCCGTGAGCCTTCCCTGTCCAAGTGGATTCATCCGTATATGGGAGCCGAAGAGTTCATCAACGGGAAGAAGCGTTATTGTCTCTGGCTCAAAAAGTCTGAGCCTGCGGACATCAAATCGAGCAAAGAACTATATAAACGGGTTCAGGCTGTCCTCGAGTTCAGAAGCAAATCATCCGCGAAGACTACACGGGGCTATGCGAAGGTGCCTCATCTCTTCGCTCAGATAACGCAGCCGGACGATGTGCCGTACCTCTTGATACCGAGAGTTTCTTCAGAACGCAGGCGTTATGTCCCGATCGGATATCTTGACGGTACGGTCATTTCTTCCGATGCCGTCCAAATTATTCCCGAGGCATCAATATATCATTTCGGCATTCTGACTTCGAATGTCCATATGGCCTGGATGAGGACCGTATGCGGAAGGCTCAAAAGTGATTACCGTTATTCAAAGGAAATCGTGTACAATACTTTCCCGTGGCCGACTCCTACAGCCGAGCAGAAAGCCCGCATAGAGCGGACAGCACAGGCCATCCTCGATGCCCGGGCCAGGTATCCGGACAGTTCTCTGGCAGACCTTTACGATGAGGTGACTATGCCCGCGGACCTGCGAAAAGCCCATCAGGATAACGACCGGGCAGTGATGGCCGCCTACGGGATGGACGTGAAGACCACCACCGAATCCTCCTGCGTCGCGCTGCTCCTGCAGAAATACAAGGAATTGGCCGGCCTTCAGTGATGCCCCGACCTTTCCCTTCCTGCGAGAGCCGTCATCGCCGGCTCGACCTTTCACGTCATTGCCGGCTCGACCGGCAATCCCTTAGAGGCACGGGATGCCCGAGCGGGTCGGGTATGACGTAACGCGTGCTATCCTGTGCATCGAGATGTATGGAAAACGTTTTATCTGTACAAGTCGATGTGTTTATACATCGAGATGTACGCTTTGCCGTCATTTTGCACATCTCGATGCACTCCTTCGCTCTCGACCTCAGGCCTGTCCGGTAGGGTGCTATTTCCGTGCGTTTCCACTCTCTACTTGATTCCTCACCGCTCCCCGCAAAGTCACCAGATGCAGTGAAGGTCACGAAAATAGCCCGAAACGTGGCCGTCGATGTCATAAGGTACGGTGAAGGTTTCTAAGAAACAAGAAAATAATGATGCAGGTTATTTTGTAGGTTTCCGATGGCGCGGAATTCACGGAAAAACAGTATTTTTACGACAGAATTGTGCAGGCTCGACAGAATTGTGCGGACTCGACAGAATTGTGCGGACTCGACAGAATTGTGCGGGCGCAGCGTCCTTCCGGACAAGCGGCCCATTATCGGCAAATAGAGATTACAATATGGCTAAGAATCAGCAGGCAACAGCGGCAAAGACCTTCGCGGAGCATTGGGAAGGCAAGGGATATGAGAAAGGCGAAA
>CAVKLO010000290.1:0-2702 GCA_963656985.1 Bulleidia sp.
AGCGCACCACGTTGCACCACTGGTTGCAGAGGATAGGGAGGTCTCTCCAGGAGGTAATCCAGTTTTTATATGTGCTCCAGATGATGGTCTCGGAGGTAGGTCTTACTATGAGCTCCTCCTCGAGTTTCGCTGTCGGGTCCACCACTATCCCCTTGCCGTCCGGGTCGTTCATCAGCCTGTGGTGCGTCACCACGGCGCATTCCTTGGCGAAGCCCGCCACGTGCTCGGCCTCGCGACTGAAAAAGGACTTGGGGATGAAGAGGGGGAAGTAGGCGTTCTGCACTCCGGTCTGCTTGAACATAGCGTCAAGCGCCCCCTGCATCTTCTCCCATATGGCATAGCCATAAGGCTTTATGACCATACATCCTCTCACGGCGGACTGCTCCGCCAGGTCGGCTTTAACTACCAGATCATTATACCACTGCGAATAATTTTCAGCTCTTTCGGTTACCTCTTTTGCCATCTTATTTTCTTATTTCCGAATTATTTCTTAACATTGCGCTGTATACCTTGGGGGTACGGTTATTGCAATACCCCGCAAAGATATGAATTTTAAAAATAGGAACGATGAAAAACACTCCGCTTGTTTTTCGGGAGTTCCTTATAACTATGGGAGGATTCGCATTATGAAAACGCATTGTACATTTCTTGCTTCAGCGCTTCTGCTGCTTTGCTCCTGCAGTCCCGGCACACAGATGTCCACAGCTTATCGGGACGGCATATATGACACGGGGGAGAGAATCTCTCCGCAGGTGCTCGCACAGTCCAGAACGGAGACTGCCGCCCTCGCGTCGAAGACCCGCAGTTCCCGGATATTTCTCAAACAGGGGCAGGTCGACACGCTCATCATTCCCGACAATATGTCAGCCCGCGTAAGCTTCAATCGTGCTGACAGCGTCACCACCGTGGACCTGTTCGCCTATGATTTCGATGACTGGCGCAGGGATCTGAGCTGTTCCTGGGGCTGGCCGTACCATTACGGCTACGGTCCTTACGGGCCGTGGGGCTGGAGCTTTTCTTACCGTTACCGCAGCCCGTGGTTCTACAGCGCCTATTACTGGAATGACCCGTGGTACTGGAATGACCCGTGGTACTGGGGCGGCGCCTATTACTGGAACGATCCGTGGTTCTATGGGGACTATTGGTATTGGAGACATCATCACTGGTACGCCGGATATTACGGCCCCGGCCCGCTGCCTATGAGCCCCGGACATTTCGATGGCCCGCACGGATGGGGGCCGCGTAATGAATTCCTCGGCGGCGGTATCGCGGGCTCCGGCATCGGCGGCGGACGTCCGGGCGGCGGAAGCGGACAGGGCATAGGAATGGGCAGAACTTCCGTAAGCCGCTCCGGCGCGGGCATCATAACCCGCAGTTCTGACGGCGGCCGCATAAGCCGCTCCGCTGCAGGTTCCGGCAGCAGCTCGTCCCGTTCGGGCTCCGCTTCGACAGTCAGCCGCAGAACTTCATCTTCGGTCGGCCGTTCCGCGTCCGGGTCTTCAGTCAGCCGCTCCGCGTCCGGTTCGTCTGTGAACCGTTCCGCGTCCGGGTCTTCCGTGAACCGCTCCTCCGCTTCCGGTACGGGCACGGTAAGGCGCAGCCTGTCTTCGGGGGGAAGTATGACTGACAGGACCATACAGAATTCCTCCGGGATTTCCTCCGGCAGAGTAAGCAGCGTGAGCAGAAGCAGCTCGACTTCGCGCAACGCTTCCTCTTCTTCTTCTTCTTCTTCTTCTTCTTCCTCCTCCTCGGTATCCCGCTCCTCATCTTCCTCTTCTTCGGGCAGTACGGCGGGTTATCGCAGATCTGCTTATTCGGGCAGTTCCAGCGGCTCTTCTTCCTCCTCGTCTTACAGGAGCAGTTCCTCAAGCGGCTCGTCAGGCTCCGGAGGCAGCGTTTCCCGCTCTTCCTCTTACGGAGGGGGTTCTTCGTCCGGCTACAGCGGCAGTTCTTCATCCCGCTCGTCAAGCTATAGCGGCGGCAGCAGCGTTTCCCGCTCTTCGGGCTATAGCGGTGGCGGCAGCAGCGGCGTTTCTCGTTCATCGGGAGGCAGCGGAGGCGGAAGTGTCCGCAGGAGATAATCCGCAGCAGCTCAGCAGATATTATTGTTTTTCAAGGAGTTGATGTTATGTTATGGTTTTGTGTGTTCAGAAATGTCAACTTCTTAAATCACCGACAGTTAAATGAAACGTATCCTTATTATGCTTCTGTGCCTCTGCGCCGCTCTGACGGCCGGAGCCCAGAATATGTATGACGCCATCAGCTTCAGCGAGAACCATTATGCCGGTTCCGCCAGGACCATAGGTCTCGGCAATGCCGTAACAGCCCTAGGATCGGACCCGGGATCCATCGGGATAAATCCCGCCGGTTCCGCCGTGGCCGGCTACAGCCAGTTCACCTTCAGTCCCTCGCTGGTCTTTTCTTCGACCCGGGCGGATTTTATGGACGATAACTCCACAGTAACGTCAAGCACCGGAACCCGCAGCCGTTTCGCGCTTCCTAACTTCGCGGCGACCGCTGTGCTGAGCACCGGCCGCAGCCGGGGGCTGAAGAGTATGTCCTTCGGACTGGTGTCGAACACCACACAGAACTATCTGGACCGCTTCGATGTGAGCGGCGGAGGAGACCGGACCTCCATCTTCGGCTCCATAGCCTCTTATGCGCAGGCGGTGGGATATGACCCGGCCGTCCTCGCGTCCTCC
>CAVKLO010000291.1:0-2695 GCA_963656985.1 Bulleidia sp.
CTGCAACGAAGGCCACGCCGCATTCACCGGTCTGGAGAGACTCCGCGAATACGTACAGAACGAAAATCTCGGCTATCTCGAGGCTCTGGAGGTGGTGAGGGCTTCATCCCTTTTCACCACCCACACTCCTGTACCTGCCGGACACGATGCGTTCGAAGAGGGACTGCTCCGCAAGTATCTCGGGCATTATCCGGACCTGCTGAAAATCGACTGGACCACTATGATGGGGCTCGGAAAGCTTCACGCTGAAGACTTCAACGAGAAATTCTCTATGAGCATACTCGCCGCGAACGTTTCGCAGAATATAAACGGCGTATCTATGCTTCACGGCAAGGTGAGCCGCGACATCTTCGCGAATATGTATCCGGGCTATCTGCCGGAGGAACTCGGCAACATCACTTACGTCACTAACGGTGTCCACTATCCGACCTGGACGGCGAAAGAATGGAAGGCTCTGCACGCCACGGTTTTCGGTGACGAGTTCGCCACGCATCATTATGACAGGAAGTGCTTCGAGGGAGTGTACAAGCTCAGCGACTCCCAGATCTGGGATGTCCGCCGTCTTCTCAAGAAGGACCTCATACAGAACATCCGTCAGCGCATTTCCGACCCTCAGAAGACGAATCACTATTCTCCTCGCCAGATAGTCACCATCTCCGAGACTCTCCGCGACGACATACTCACCATCGGTTTCGCCCGCCGTTTCGCGACCTATAAGAGAGCGACTCTTCTCTTCTCCGATCTCGACCGTCTCGACACCATCGTTAACAACCCTAAACGTCCGGTGCAGTTCGTCTTCGCCGGCAAGGCCCATCCGGCCGACAAGGCGGGACAGGACCTCATCAAGCAGATCGTGGAGATTTCGAAACAGGACCGCTTCATCGGCAAGATAGTCTTCGTGCCGGGCTACGACATCACCCTCGCCAAACGTATGGTACAGGGTGTGGACGTGTGGATGAACAACCCTACACGTCCTCAGGAGGCTTCCGGAACCTCGGGAGAGAAGGCTTCGATGAACGGCGTGATGCATTTCTCCGTGCTCGACGGCTGGTGGGTCGAGGGCTATAAGGAGGATGCCGGCTGGGCTCTGCCTCAGGAGAGGACTTACGATGACCAGAACTATCAGAACGAGCTGGATTCCGCCACTATCTACAATATCATAGAGAACGAGATAGCTCCGGCTTATTATGATACGGATGAGAGCGGACTGTCCTCGCGCTGGATCAGCTACATAAAGAACACCGTCGCGCAGGTAGCCTGCAACTTCACCACCAACCGTATGCTCACGGACTATCTGAACCAGTATTATCTGCCTCAGAGCGAGCGCAGCGGCAGGCTTATCGCCGATGACTATAAGACAGCCCGCGAGATCGCCGACTGGAAGAAGCACGTGCGCCGCCAGTGGCAGAATCTGGAGGTGGTTTCCTATACCAGGCCGGATGCGTCCCTGGAGCTTTCTGAAAAGAACGAGCTCAAGGCCGATCTGGTACTGAATCTCGGCGATATGAAGCCTGAGGAGATAGGTGTGGAGATGCTCTTCGTCACCTCCGACGCCAAGGGCAGGCAGCATATCAGTGAACGGATTGAACTCGGACTTCTGGAATCGTGCGACGGCACGGCGCATTTCCACGCGTCCATCCTGCCGGAAAGGCCGGGTATGTATCAGGTAGCCACGAGAATCTATCCTAAGAACAGTCTTCTCCCTCACAGACAGGATTTCCCTCTTGTGAAATGGCTGTAGTCGCCACCGGCTTTTTCGACGGGGTCCATCTGGGCCACCGGCGTGTCATCGATACACTCGTCTCCCTCGCCCGCAGCCGTGGGGAGGCGAGTGTAGTCGTGACATTCCGGACTCATCCGCGTACTGTCCTTCAGAACGGAGCGCGTGAACTCAGGCTTCTCACCTCACTACAGGAGAAAAAGGACATTCTCCGCTCTCTCGGAGTGGACAGGATAGAGGTTCTGGATTTTTCCAGAGAGTTCAGCCGTCTGACTGCCGAAGAATATCTCGGGACGGTGGTGAAGGAAAAGCTCGGGGGCACTGCGGTGGTGGCCGGTTATGACAACCGTCTCGGAACCGACCAATGCGGCCCGGAACGAATTTCCGCCCTTGCAGTGGGTCTCGGTCTGGAATGCTTGATAGTGGAGCGTTTCGGCGGAGAAGAAATGAAGATTTCTTCCACGAGCATCAGGACGGCATTGGCCGAAGGCCGCGTGGATGATGCCGCGAGGATGCTGGGCCGTCCCTATACGCTGCACGGAGTGGTGGTCGCGGGCAACCGTCTCGGACGCACCATAGGCTTTCCGACTGCGAATATACAGCTCTACGAGCCGCTCAAGCTCATTCCCGGGAACGGCGTGTACTCCGTCGGAGTAGAAACGCTCGGCGGCCGTTTTCGGGGAATGTGTAACATAGGACTGCGGCCGACGGTGTCCTCCGCTTCCGTCCGCACGATAGAGACCAACATCTTCGATTTCGACGAGCAGATCTACGGTCTGGACATTCGCATCTCATTCATCCGCAAAATCCGCGATGAACGCCGCTTCGACTCTCTGGATGAGCTGAAAGTCCGCCTTGCGGAGGACAGACTTGACTGTCTGGAGGGGTGATGAAGCCTATGCGGGCTTCGTTACAAAATCGGCCGCAAGGCCGCGTGGGGGCCTCCTCTATCGGAGTACCTTGTCCAGATGCTTT
>CAVKLO010000292.1:0-1370 GCA_963656985.1 Bulleidia sp.
GTGCGGATGGGGATGTTCTGGAGATTGGGATTGGACGAGGAGAGTCGTCCGGTAGCGGTAAGAGCTTGGTTGAAAGTGGTATGCACGCGCCCGTCGACAGTCGAGACGTAGAGCGGCAGCGGCTCGATGTAGGTCGAGAGAAGCTTTTTAGCGGCGCGGAACTCGAGTATCTCGCCGACGATCGGACTTCGGTCCGCGAGCGCGAGCAGAGTCTCCTCGTCCGTGCTCCAAGCCCCCCGGCTGCCTTTTTTCGCCTTCGGGTCGAGCGCGAGCTTCTCGAAGAGCACCGTTCCGACCTGCTTGGGCGAGGAGACGTTGAGGCCGGGTTCCCCGGCCAATTCCCTTACCTTCCTTTCGTGCGCGAGTATTTCTTCGCGCAGCTGCGCCGCGAAGGAGCGGAGTGACTCCGGATCCACTCTCACGCCTGTCCTCTCCATCCGCGCAAGCACCTTGAGCAGAGGCTCTTCGATGCGTTCATACAGTTTTATGCCTTCGCTCCCGCGCAGCTCGTCTTCCAGCTTGTAGCTGAGTCTGAGCGCGGCTGCCAGACTCTTCGCGTCTGCGTCGGACGGGCGCTCCGGGGTCTGTTCATCCCCGAAAAGCGAGCCCGTGGACTCTCCGGTCCCGGACGGACTCTCCAGATTGATGCCGAGGTAGCTCCGGGCCAATATGTCGAGGTTGTGGCTGCTCTCGGGGTTCAGCAGATAGTGCATCAGGCTGATGTCCAGCAGTTTGCCCCCGAGCTCCACTCCCGCGTGCGCGAGCCGGCTGCTCTGGAGCTTGAGTTCGGTGCCGCATTTGGCGATCCGCCCGTCCTCCAGCACGCCTCTGAACTCCTCCAGCGGTGCACTCGCCACGAGCATCCTGCCCTCGCGCTCCACGCACAGCTCCACCGCCGTGACCTGAGCGAAGACCCCCGTCCCCTCGGCGAGAGTCCTCAGAGCAGCGCGAGGCTGCCCGTCTTCGGGATTGGCATTGGCCGCCCGGGCGGCCAATAGTGCGCATATCTCGGCAGCGGGAACGACGAGAGGGGTCTCCGCGGCCGTGGTGTTCTCAGAGGCCTTCGGCTCGCGGGCTATGTGCGAGATGTGACGGCGGAGCGAATTGAACTCGTATTTCTCGAAAAGGTCGGCGAGGGTCGGGCTGAAGTCCATATCCAGGCGCATCTCCGCCGTGTCCGTCTCGACGGGGACGTCCGTTCTGATGGTCACGAGGTCCTTGCTCAGGGCGATGTGGTCTTCCGCCTCGCGGAACATCTCCCTCTGGCGCGGACTCAGCTCGTCCAGATGGCTGTAGATGTTCTCGACGCTGCCGTAGGCGGAGATGAGCTTCGCCGCACCGACTTCGCCCACGCCCTTGACTCCCGGGAC
>CAVKLO010000292.1:1431-2679 GCA_963656985.1 Bulleidia sp.
CCCGGGACATTGTCGGAAGAGTCGCCGCAGATGGTGAGCATATCTATGACCTGGAGCGGGGATGAGATGCCGTAGCGGCTGCAGATGCTCCGGATGTCGATGATTTCGTTGTCGCTGCCGGATTTGCCGGGCTTGTACTGGAAGATGCGGCTGTCTATGAGCTGGCCGTAGTCCTTGTCGGAGGTCACCATATAGACGCTGAGCCCTCCGGCGGCGCAGCGCTTGGCCACGGTCCCGATCACGTCGTCCGCCTCGTAGCCCGGGACCGTCAGGACAGGGATGTTCATCGCGCGGACGAGCTGCGTGAGGGGTTCGAGCGCGTCTATGATGAGCTGCGGGGTCGGGGGGCGGTTAGCCTTGTACTGGGGGTAGAGCTTGTTTCGGAATGTGCCCCCGGGAGGGTCGAACGCGACCGCGAGGTGGGTGGGGTGTTCGCGCTCGATGAGTTCGAGCAGATATTTCGTGAATCCGAAGAGTATCGAGGTGTCGGCCCCCTTGGAGTTCACCATAGGACGGCGCAGGAAGGCATAGTACATCTTGAAGATCAATGCGTGCCCGTCGATGATGTAGAGTTTCTGGTCCATTTCTGTCGTGTCGGTGATGTCCGGTTTCCGCCTTGCGTTGTGTCGTACCTGGCTTGCGTTCCGTCGTATCCGGCTTGCGTTCCATCATGCCCGGCGTGACCGGGCATCCCGCTCCTTTCGTGCGCGGAAAGCCTCAAAGATAGGAACTTCCGCCGAGAAATGAAACTTTTTCTCGAAAAAGTTTCATTTCTCCCCCCGACCTCCCGGCCAATTCAAATCGACGAACTCCCCACTTTCATCGACGAAGTGATTCCCAAGCTCTTCTATCATCATCACAAAACGGTTCCCGCATTCACAATGAGGGAACCGTCATATAGCGGAAATCAGTCTCCTGACTGCTTCTCAATCCTTCACGCAGCGGATTTGAGTGCAGTTCGAATCTTCATATGCTTGAATATTTTGCCACCACCCCTTTGGGTGACGCTGCGAGGGGTCTGTGGCATCGAGCAAGAAAACCGGAATTACCGCAGAAGGCCCACCCGGAAAAAAGGCCCAATATCTGGAGAAAGGCAGGGATTGCAGGCCAGGCAGGAAAATTGCCGGCACATCGGACCCCTCTGACCAGACTCTGCTTCCGGAAAACCATCGGCCATCTACGTTCGTTAATTTGATTAAGGACGAATAGTTACGCGCCAGAGCGTCGAACTCGGCTTTCCACGGAAGG
>CAVKLO010000293.1:0-2679 GCA_963656985.1 Bulleidia sp.
CCCTCAGCCTGCCCCTCCAGGGCGGAGAGATTATAGAGGTCGGTGAAAATATCTGCGGCCCGGTCATAGTCGCCGTTACGGTAATACGCCTGCGCGAGAAGGTAGCGGGACATCTGGTTGAACGGGTCGTTCTTCCCCGTGTAGAACGACGCAGCGCGAAGACATTCCACGGCATCTCTCCAGGAACCTCCGCCGATGAGCTGAACGGCACGCAGATAATTGGCTTTCATATAGTTGCCGCGCATCTGCGGGTCCAGTTCATCTATCTTGTCGTAGGCGGCCACCGCAGCCTCGTAATCGCGGTTATAGAGGTAGGCCACGGCGATGTAGCTGTAAATGGCGTCGCCGCGCCTGCTGTCCGCCCAGCGCGAAAGATACTGCTCGAACGGAGCCGAATCGCGGTTTATGTCGAAGGCGAGCTTGGCGTAGTTGAAGAACGCATCCTCCTGGATGTCAGTGTCGCAGGAGAGCTGCGAGGCCTGCCGGAAAGCGTCCAGCGCAGCGACCTTGTTCCGCGTCTTGAGGTAGGCGTCCGCCAGCTGGTACGAGGCGATCTGCCCGAGGGAATCAGCCCGGGACGGCATAGCCGAGAAAGAATCTATCGCACCCTGCCAGTCCTGCGAGGCGTAGCTCACCGAACCCGCGTAGAAGAGGTCCTTGCCGCTTTTCAAGCCGGCGCCGGAAAGGTCGCGGTCATAGTACTCCTTAGCCTTCGCCGCATCGCCGCTCACAAGAAAAGCCTCCGAGAGTATCCTCGCCAGATGAGCCTTGCGCTCCTGCGGCACAGAGGCATACACCTCGTCGCCGTGCCGCATCACATAGTCGTAGTCCGAGCGCATAAAGCGACATTCGAGGATGTAGTAGGCGGCGATGGAAGTGAACCTGCTGTCGGCGGCCGACTTCGTCAGCCAATCCTCCGCCTCCGCGAAGCGCCTAGCCGAATAATCGATGTAGCCTATGCTGTACTGCGCGGGAGCTGTGTAGTCGCTGTAAGGCAGTGCCACGACATCCACCATACCTTCACGCGCCGAATCGTAAAGTCCGCGGCTGAAATCGCAGTAGGCCCGCTTGAATGTATATTCGGGGACTTCGCCCGATTCGAGATGCTTCACGTTCACGGAAGCGAACCAGTCGGCCGCTGCGGCGTATGAGCCATCATCGAAGAGATTCAGGGCGGCGGCGTTATGTATGCGGGAACGCAGGGAGGATTCCTGCCAGAGCCTGTCGTAACTCTCCACGCTCTCCAGCCAGCCTTCCGTGCGCGTCTTCACCCGGCAGAGGGTCAGATAGCCGTCGCTGAGCGCATCCGAGGGTTCCACTTCTTCCAATATCCGCGCAGCCCTCTCGTAGAGTCCGCTCCTGTAGAGTCCGGCCGCCTGCTGCAGCCTATCGTTCTGAGCACAGACAGGTATCGCCGCAAGCAGCGGGAGGGAAAGTGCGGCAAAAAGCAATCTTTTCATCATAAACATTTCAGTTTCACTGCCCGGAACCCGAGGGGAACGGCGGACAGAGTCTTAGTGATTCCTAAAAAAAAACTTACAGTTTCCTCAAACTTCGTGCATTTGCAGAAGTTAAGGTACAAATTTACATATTTTTGAGTAAATTTGTGAAATTTGATTCTGTTATGGATAATCTGGAGCCTGTCATCTCCTTCCGCGGAGCCGACATAAACAACGGAGAAGAAAAAGTCATCTACGGTCTCGATATGGAAGTGTATCGGGGAGATTTCGTCTATATAGTGGGAAAGGTGGGCAGCGGCAAGACCTCCATCATCCGCACTATGACTGCGGAGAACCCTCTGAAAGAAGGAGAAGGCAAGGTCTGCGGCTACAGCCTGAACGGCCTGCGGAGCAGGGACATCCCCTATCTGCGCCGCAAGCTGGGGGTCGTGTTCCAGGATTTCCAGCTTCTGACTGACCGCACCGTCCAGGATAATCTGGACTTCGTCCTCAGAGCCACAGGATGGAAAGACAGGAATGCGATGGACAGGCGCATCGAAGATGTGCTGCGTTCAGTGGATATGCAGACCAAGGCCCACAAGAAGCCACACCAGCTTTCCGGCGGAGAGCAGCAGCGCATAGCCATCGCCCGCGCCCTGCTGAACACCCCCGAAGTCATTCTCGCGGACGAGCCCACGGGGAATCTCGACAGCGAGACCGCCGAAGGCATCCTCACCCTGCTGACATACATAAACAGGGAGAAGGGCACGGCGGTGGTGATGGTGACGCATAACCGCGCCATCTTCGAGAAATACCCCGGAAGAGTCTTTCTCTGCAAGGACGAGAGATGCACTGAACAGAAGCGGGGCGAGGAGGTGATCGACCTCGCGCTGAACATATAACGATAAGACGTGACACAGAAGGAGCGATACTCGCACATCATCGGCTGGTTCGAGAAGAACGCGGCCGGGGCCGTCAGCGAGCTCCGCTACGAGAACGCGTATCAGCTGACAGTGGCTGTGGTCCTTTCGGCCCAATGCACGGACAAGCGCGTGAATCTGACGACCCCGGAGCTTTTCGCCCGCTACCCCGACGCGCAGGCCCTCGCGGCCGCCTCCGCCGATGAGGTCTATGGAATCATCCGGTCCGTCTCCTACCCCAGGAGCAAGGCGGAGCACCTCACGGCCCTCGCCCGCAAGCTCGTGAGCGACTTCGGCGGCAGCGTCCCCCGGGACATCGA
>CAVKLO010000294.1:0-2672 GCA_963656985.1 Bulleidia sp.
CTCCTACGCTGTGGTATTCTTCCTGCTGGTACTCGTGATATTCGTCTCCTCCGATACGAAAGGCTCGCATTCCTGGTTCGAGTTCGGCCCGATAAAGTTCCAGCCCGCAGAAATATCGAAGATTACCACCTCGCTCGTGCTTGCCACGGTGATGAGCCGGCCGGGATTCAAGATAACCGAGTTGCGGCATTTCCTGACTGTCGCCGCCGTGGTCGCGCTGCCGATGCTTGCCATCATCGGCGAGAGCGAGACAGGCTCCGCTCTGGTCTATGTCGGCTTCATATTCGTGCTGTACCGCGAGGGCTTTTCCGGCTGGTTCCTTCTTTTCACAGCTCTGGCCATCACTCTTTTCATAGTCACGCTCACAGCTTCGCCCTACGCCTCTCTGGTCGTTCTGCTGGCAGTGACATCCTTTTTCTACTCGCTCTACCGGGGCAATTTCCGAAGCTGGTTCCGCAAAGATCTCCCTTTCCTGCTGCTGGCAGCGCTACTTCCGACCCTTTGGGAGCTGCTCTGCGCCGCTCTCGGCCTTGATGCCTCAGGCCCGAGTCTTTCCGCAGACGCTCACTCCCCGCTTCCGCTCCCTGACGTGTTCGAGGACAGCGAACCCTCTTTCTGGTCTTTCCTTCTGAAAATCAAGCCGATATACATTCTGATGGCCTGTCTCGCCGTATTCGTTCCGCTCCAGTTCATCCGCTCGTATAAAAACCGCATTGACGGTCTGGGCCTCGCGATGGTCGCTGTGCTTCTGGGGATAGTCCTGACTTTCTCCACCTCCTTCATTTTCGACAGCGTCCTGCAGCCTCATCAGCAGAAGCGCATCGAGGTGCTTCTGGGCATAACCGAAGACCTTTCCGGGGTGGGGTACAACGTGAACCAGTCGAAAATCGCCATCGGTTCCGGGGGGCTCTTCGGCAAGGGCTTCCTGCAGGGGACCCAGACTACCTATGGCTTCGTGCCGGAGCAGAGCACCGACTTCATCTTCTGCACGGTGGGCGAGGAATGGGGCTTTGCGGGCTGCGCCATAGTGATTCTTCTATATGTATTCCTGATATGGAGAATCATAGACGATGCCGAGAAGAGCCGGGAGGCGTTCACGCGAATCTACGGCTACTGTGTGGCCTGCTGCATTTTTATGCACTTGGTCATAAACATAGGAATGACCATAGGACTGATGCCCGTCATCGGAATCCCTCTGCCGCTGCTCTCCTACGGCGGCTCCTCCCTCTGGGCCTTCACCATCCTGATCTTCATCTTCATAGCCCTGAACCGCGAGGAGAAGAAATACTTTTAGGTTTTGTGCGCAGCGAGGGAATCTGATAATGATTTGAAATTTATGCCGGCAATTTTGCTTATAATCTATTTTAAAATTACCTTTGCCGGACAGACAGTAAAACATTTTACCGACTAATAATCTTTATCCATTATGAGCGAAGAGAAATTCAGGATTGAATCCGATCTTCTTGGGGAACTTCAGGTTCCTGCAGAGGCCTATTATGGTGTCCAGACCCAGAGAGCCCTGAACAACTACAAGATTTCCAACACCCGGATGCGCGACTACCCGGAGTACGTCATCGCGATGGCCTGCATCAAGCTTGCCGCCGCACAGACGAACAAGGAGCTCGGGGCGCTCGATGCGAAAATCGCCGATGCCATCGTCGCCGCCTGCCGCGAGATAATAGACGGAAAGCTCCACGATCAGTTCCCTGTGGATATGATGCAGGGCGGCGCGGGAACCTCCGTGAATATGAACGCGAACGAGGTCATCGCGAACAGGGCCCTCGAGCTTATGGGGCACAGCAAAGGCGAATATCAATTCTGCTCTCCTAATGACCACGTGAACTGCGCCCAGTCCACGAACGACGCCTACCCATCGGCTTTCCGCTATGCATTCATCAGAATGAACAGGAAGCTGGAGAAGAGCCTGAAGGACCTCATCGCCGCGTTCAAGCTGAAAGGTGAAGAATTCGCCGATGTGATAAAGATGGGACGCACCCAGCTTCAGGACGCCGTGCCTATGACATCGGGGCAGGAGTTCCACGCTTATGCCACGAACCTGGAGGAAGAAGTGCTGAACCTCGAAAGGAACGCGAACCTTCTCTATGAGATAAATATGGGCGGCACCGCCATCGGTACGGGCCTCAACGCCAAGCCGGGCTTCGCCGAGCTCTGCGCCGCGAAGATGACCGAGCTTACGGGCGAGCATTTCATCGCCTCTCCCGATCTGGTTGAGGCTACGCCGGACACGGGTGCTTACGTCAGCTACTCGGGCGCTCTGAAGAGGCTGGCGGTGAAGCTGTCGAAGATCTGCAACGACCTCCGTCTTCTCACCTCCGGTCCGCGCTGCGGTCTGAAGGAAATAAATCTCCCTCCTATGGCCCCGGGTTCCTCCATTATGCCGGGCAAGGTGAACCCGGTCATTCCGGAGGTGACTAACCAGGTATGTTTCAAGGTGATAGGTAACGACACTACGGTATCCTTCGCTGCGGAGGCCGGACAGCTTCAGCTGAATGTAATGGAGCCGGTCATCGCGGAGTCCATTATGGAGAGCATCACCTGGCTGACGAACGCTATGGACACCCTGCGCACCAAGTGCATCGATGGCATCACGGTGAATAAGGAACGCTGCTACGAGATGGTAAAGAACAGCATCGGCATCGTGACCGCCCTCA